>NZ_CP053348.1:3982500-4282500 GCF_013394595.1 Winogradskyella forsetii | reverse complement strand
AAGGAAGATGAATAGAGTAAAAAAAATAGTGTTTTTGGTCATTATAGCAATAAGCACCAATCTATTTTCCCAAACCAAAGCCGATGCCCTAAAAGATGCCAAAATAGCGTCTAACGCCACGTTAAACATGGATTTTGAAACGGTTCTTAAGCATACGCTTCCTTCCATTTTGGAAATGATGGGTGGAAAAGATGCTGCCTTAAACGTCTTAAAGCAAACTTTTAATGGTATGAAAGCTCAAGGCTTTGTGTTTGAAAAAGCCGATATCAATGGTGTTTCAGAAATTGTAAAAGAACAAGGTCAGTTTCGCTGTGTCATTGAAGGTTTTAATCAGATGGTGATGTCTGGTCAACGCATTTCCTCTAAAAGCTATCTTTTAGGGATATACAATGAGGTTGATAAATACTGGTGGTTTCTTGAAGCCAAACAACTTAAGAATACAGTTTTATCTGAAAAAGTACTGCCCAATTTTGAAACTCAGCTCGATATTCCTGAAGATGATATGAAGCTTGAACCTATAGAAG
Source organism: Winogradskyella forsetii (assembly GCF_013394595.1). Taxonomy (GTDB): domain Bacteria; phylum Bacteroidota; class Bacteroidia; order Flavobacteriales; family Flavobacteriaceae; genus Winogradskyella; species Winogradskyella forsetii. The sequence goes on along the minus strand of NZ_CP053348.1, from coordinate 4,281,976 downwards.
ATTAGATTAACGTATTTCTCATAAAAAAACCTCTAAAATTAGCTTTTCGAGGTTTTTGTTTTGATATAATAGCTACAGATTTTATATTACATACCACAAAGAATACTTCCCATGACGGTCATAGTCACGATCCAATAACCAGCATTTACAAAAATATATTTGGCGCTCTTACGTTCAAAAAGTGCAATAGTCCCAATAATTGGAAGCGCTCCAAATACTCCGAATAAGACACCATGCAGCGCTCCATGCTTGTAAGTTCTAAACGCATTGCCATACTCCGCCATAAAGGCGTCAAAGGAAGTATTCTTCACAAGTTCTGGATCGCCTCCAATCATTCCAAAAGCGCCCCATTGATGGTTTGTAAAATGCATTAATAAGGTGCTTAACATAACAGCAAAAAGTAAGGCTAAGCCAAAAATAACAGCAATGTTACCGCTTTTCATGCGTTCTTCGGTCATTCCTGCGGCTCGCATCCAAGTGATGCCAAATCCGAATTTTGGATTGTACCATAATGCTCCAATAAATAAAGCTGCAACAGCTGCTATCGGAATTGCGATTGGGTTAATTGGAAATTCCATAAGGTTTAGTATTTAAGTTGGTTAATAAGAATTAAATGTACAAAAAAACCTCAGAATTAATAATTCTGAGGTTTTTATTGAACACAAGATAAAAGATCAGTGACCTTCTTCTTTGTATTTATCTCGCATTTCTTTGAGCTGGTCCAAATAATTCTTTAAATCCTCTTCATCTAAACTTGCACTATTATTTGAACCCGAAGGCAAAGTACTTCTAGTTTCGTCTAAGTACTTTTGAAGTTCAGGATAATTATCTTCAATATCCCTTGTAATTGTGGAAATTTCTGTAAGTATTTTTTGTGCTTCATTCATAATTAATAGCGTTTAAATAAAATTATGTATTTTAATTCTGAAAGTATCTCAAAGAAATGTTAAACCTCAGCTGTCTCAGCCACCAATATCTCATTTTTATCTTCTTTCGCTTTATTAATAAATTCATCAATATCGTCGTTTCGTTCTAAGCCCTTTTTAAGCAATACTTTTAACGCAATTAACACGGCGATACGTGTACCTGCTTTTTTTACAGCAGTGCCAAATAAGGGCTCTAAATCGTCATAAGTTATTTCTTTTGCTAATTCTTGTATTTCAGCTTTTGATTTCAGTTGTTTTTCTTCAGGTAAATTGGTGTATTTCTTACCCAATTGTTGAATCACACTCATAGCAGAACGTTTTTGCTGTTGTGGTTTGGACTTGCGTTGATTATTTTTTGGTTTAGGTTTTTGTTTTGCCCAGCTATCACGTAAACCTACTGTTTTATTAAACACCAAGTGTTTTGGTGTGGAATCATCATCAACATTAAAGTACCCTATGCGCTGGAATTGAAACCGCTCTCCTACTTCGGCATCTGCCAAACTAGGTTCTAAATAGCCTGTTTTAATGGTCAAGGATTTAGGATTTAGATATTCCATAAAATCTTTAGCCTTGTCCGTATCTGGCGATTCGTGCATAAATAAACGGTCGTATTCCCTAATTTCGGCAGTAATGGCATGTTTTATGGACACCCAGTGCAATGTTCCTTTAACTTTTTTAGAAGTGTCTTCATCGTAGGTGCAATGAATCTCCGTAATGTTTCCATCGCCATCTTTTTCAACGCTATTGGCTTTGATGATGTAGGCATTTTTCAATCGGACTTCGCCGCCAAGTTGAAGTCTAAAGAACTTAGCACTAGCTTCTTCCTTAAAATCTTCTTTTTCAATATAAATTTCTCTTGAAAACGGCACTTTTCTATAGCCAGCAGATTCGTCTTCCTGATTATTTTCGGCTTCCAGCCATTCAACTTTGTCTTCAGGATAATTGGTAATTACAACTTTCACGGGATCTAAAACGGCCATCACACGATTTGCAGTTTTGTTCAGATCCTCACGAATACAGAATTCTAAAAGTGAAACATCAATCACATTTTCACGTTTGGCCACGCCCACTTTTTCGATAAATTTTCTGATGGAATTTGGTGTGTAACCGCGACGACGCAAACCGGAAATGGTTGGCATACGTGGATCATCCCAACCCGAAACAATACCTTCTTCGACCAAACGCAACAACTTACGCTTGCTCATTATGGTATAACTGAGGTTTAAACGTGCAAATTCCCTTTGCTTTGGTTGCAATGGTAGTTGGTCACTACTATATTCATAAACATTATCTCTAAACCAATCGTATAGTTTTCTGTGCGGCTTAAATTCCAAAGAACATAAGGAATGTGAAATTTGTTCGAGATAATCACTTTCGCCATGGGTCCAATCATACATTGGATAAATACACCAATCATCGCCTGTTCTGTGGTGATTTGCAAACATAATACGATACATAATGGGATCTCGCATTAGCATGTTTGGGTCTTCCATGTCTATTTTAGCACGAAGTACATGTGTACCAGCAGGAAATTCTCCAGCTTTCATACGTTGGAATAAATCCAAATTCTCTTCAACACTTCTATTTCTGTATGGACTGTTAGTACCAACTTGTGTTGGTGTGCCCTTTTGCTCTGCCATGGCTTCCGAAGATTGGGAATCTACATAAGCTTTACCATCTTTTATCATCATAATAGCCCAATCGTATAGTTTTTGAAAATAATCGGACGAGTACAGTTCATTTTCCCATTGATAACCTAACCAAGCGATATCTTTTTTGATGGCATCGACATATTCTTGCTCTTCTTTAGCAGGATTGGTATCATCGAATCTTAGATTCACTGGTGCATCGTACTTCTCTCCCAGCCCAAAGCTAATACCAATGGCTTTGGTATGACCGATGTGCAAATAGCCATTTGGTTCTGGTGGAAAACGAAAACGTAGTTTCTCTTTTGGTAAACCGTTTTCTAAATCTTCTTCTATGATGTGCTCAATAAAATTGAGTGCCTTTGTTTCTTCTGACATTTTTCAGGTATTAGGTATTGGGCATTAGGACTACGCAAAATTACATAAATTGTACATCAATAGTGTAACTTTTCTATACCTCATTACACTAATACTATGAATAAAAATCATTTTTAATATGAATTATAAATGTCCAAAATGCGATAATACCACTTATGAAGTTGGCGAAATGAGAGCTACAGGTGGTACATTATCTAAAATATTTGATGTACAGAATAAAAAATTTAGCTCTGTTACCTGTAAAAAATGCAGCTATACTGAGTTTTATAAGGCTAAAACTGGTGCACTCAGTAACATTTTTGATTTATTTACTAGTTAGATAAAAGAGATCATAAACCACTTAGCTATTAGAATTAAGAATCGAGACTTTTAGATTACTTTTGCATTATGGGAACAATAAAAGTTGAAAACATAAGAGTCTTCGCCAATCATGGTTGCTTAAAAGAAGAAACAGCAATTGGTAGTGATTATAGAGTAGATTTGGAAGTTAAGGCCAATTTAAAAACGTCTTCAGCATCTGATGCCTTGAGCGATACAGTAGATTATGTGCTTTTAAACAGAGTGGTTAGGGAAGAAATGGCTGTTCCTTCTAAACTTTTGGAAACGGTTGCCAAACGTATTTTAGACCGTGTTTTGAATGAAGCCTCTTTAATAACCAAAGCCACAGTTGCTGTAAGTAAAATTAATCCTCCGATTGGTGGTGACGTTGAGATGGTTACCATTAAAATGACTAAAAAACGAAAAAAGTAATCCTATCTAGCTTAAAAAGTTTATAATTTATATATTTGCACACTCGTTTTAGTTGATGAGATTCCTGCCTACGCAGGAAGTTAGGGTGTCGTGGCCGAGTGGCTAGGCAGTGGTCTGCAACACCATCTACAGCGGTTCGAATCCGCTCGACACCTCAAGAAACCTTCAACTTATGTTGAGGGTTTTTTATTTTTAAATTTTAAGAAAATTTAGATTAAGATTTACGCGGTTCGAATCCGCTCGACACCTCGAGAAACCTTCAACTCATGTTGAGGTTTTTTCATTTTTAAATTTAATGAATATTTAGATTAATATTTACGCGGTTCAAATCCGCTCAACACCTCTAGAAACCTTCATCTTATGTCGAGGGTGCTTTATTCTTAAATTTTAAACAAATTTAGATTTATATATACACGGTTTGAATCAGACATGAATTTTACGCCTCAATAGCCTATCAGAAAATTTAGAAGTTTTTATTGGTAAAAAAAATAATTAAAGACTTAGTCCATCTAAAGCAATTCTCTTTAAAATTTACAACTTTAGACACCTTGAAAAACTTTCAACTTATATTCAGGGATTTTTATTTCTTGTGATTTAATCAATAGGATTTACACGCTCTATCTGCTCAATACTTTTTTCATAAACCGAAGGAAAAAGACCTTGAACCAATAGAAAAATACCAAAGATTAAAATTACTATAGACACTATTTTCTTAGTCTTAAAAATACGTCTTGGTGTCAATTTGCTTCTTAAGCGTTTTGCGGCCGCAATCTTTACTAAATCAGTGAGAAAATAAGAAATCAACATGGTAGAAATAAAAATCAAAACACCATTATCTGAAGAGGTAATCGATGTCCCAATCACTATAAAGCCTAACCAACCTAAAAGCACACCAATATTGATAAAATTGAGTAGAAACCCTTTCATAAAAAGTTTGCCATAATCTTTCTTAGGAATTTCTATTTTATGGTGTTCCCTTACGATGGATCTAAAGGATTTTTTTGTCTTGATAAAACTAATAAGACCATAAGCAATTAAAAGCACGCCTCCAAAAACCAGCAACTTTGGATCGTCTTTTATTTTCTCCAAAAGTGTATCGGTACTTAAAAAGATAACGAAAATAAAAACAATGTCAGCAAGAATAACACCTAAATCGAAAATTACAGCACTAGTAAAACCTTTGGTCGCACCTGTTTCCAGTAACACAAAAAAAACAGGACCAATGGTAAAGGCTAAAATAATTCCGAACGGAATCGCTGTTAAGATATCATCTAACATGTATAAACTACTGTTTACACAAATGTAAGAAACTAAGCCGAGTTTACATACGTTTTATTTTTCCACCTAGTATGGTGCTCTCATCAATTTGCTCTGGATTACCGTAAATATATATCGTTCCACCAGCTTTAACTTTGGCAATCACTGTTTCAGTAGCATTTACTTTTGCTTCTCCAGCAGCATTAATACTAACTTCTGCTTTTTCGGTAATAAAGTCTCTACCATTAAAAACACCACCTGTATAAATAGAAATATCCTGATTTTTTGAGCTTCCAGTAACATGAATAGAACCTCCAGTTACAGCTTTAAAATTTGCATAAGTCGTTTCTAAATCTGCTGTAATTTCTCCTCCCTCTTGCACACTTAAGTCTATTTCGTATTGTTTAATCACGTCATTTACGGTAATATTAGCACCTTCATTGGCGTCAATGACATCTACATTGACGTAATACAAGGTTACAGTAGTATGATTTCCATCGAAAATTTCTTTTAAACTCATTCGTATTTTCAGGGTTCCGTTGTTATTTACAACTTCAACATTTTTAGTGTTTTCTCCTGAAATAATGACTTTATTTTCATCGGAAGCTACCATTTTAACCTGAATCAAATCAAACACTTTTACGGTTTCAAATTCACCAAGCTTTTTTTCAATTGATTCTTGGGCATTACTATTATAACCCAATATCAAAGCTATTACTAAGATAATATACTTCATATCTCTAATTCTTTATTTTAAGGTAATTACTTTTTTACTGAACAACCATTTGAGTTGAATTTCGTCGCCAGATCGTTTCCTAACAATACGTCTTTGCGGTGATAAAATTACGGTGATTATAGCCGAAATTGCTGTTAATAAGTAGATATTGATATCCTTAAATACCATTTGAATTCCGAATCTGACAATTAAATAAGTAACGCCAAATATTAAGAAAACGTATAAGCTTGCCTTTGTACTTGTCTTCATTATTATACCGAAACTTTTACTGCTGTTCCTGTAACGGAAACCATGGCATAATTACTGGTTGTGAGTTCAATTTCAACTTTAATGCCAACTATAGCATTTGCTTTTAAATTTGCTGCATTATTTTGTAAGGTTTGAAATGCTTCTTCCTTTACGGCTTCTATACTATTTTGCAATTTTGTATAGTATTTTGAAGCACTAAAACCCATGGCAACAGTTTCTTTATTAATCGCGACACCTGTTACTATACCTAAGTAATCTATGATGTTATGGTTTTCTATGGAATTGGTTGTTGTTAGGATCATATTGATAATGTTTTTTTCACAAAGATTACACAGATTTTCATTGACATATATCTCTGATTTATTGATTTTTGAAATGAACTAATCAATGTAAAACTAAAAAAAATTCATTTGTAAGATGAATTCTTTACTTCTAAATACTTTTTTGACACGAATTTCACGAATTGGCACAAATCCAAAGCGTATCAGAAGCGATTAATGCTAATTAGTGAAATTCTTATCACTTTTTTTTTACTGAAAACTACGACCCGGACGAACGTGCCTTTTCGTTACGGGCAGACCTGCTACTGTAAACTAATTAGAGACTATAAACTAATTTGGTTTTCCTACCATGTAAAAATCCAAATGTTTCTTCGTTAAATCTGCATTTTTAACTTTTACAATAACTTCATCCCCAAGTTGATACATAGTTCCTGATTTCTTACCAATCATTGCATATTGGTCTTGATCAAATTGGTAATGATCGTCTTTCATATCCCTTACGCTTACCATGCCTTCACATTTGTTGGAAATAATTTCTACATAAATTCCCCAATCCGTTACACCAGAAATAACACCTAAAAATTCTTCGTCTTGATGATCTTGCATAAAACGAATCTGCATGTGTTTAATAGAATCACGTTCGGCTTTGGTGGCTAAATATTCCATATTACTGGAATGTTTGCATTTCTCTTCGTAAATCTCTTCGTTAGCGGATTTTTCACCGTCTAAATAACGTTGTAATAGGCGATGCGCCATCACATCTGGATAACGACGGATTGGTGAGGTAAAGTGACTGTAATAGTCGAATGCTAAACCATAATGCCCAATATTGTGTGTGGTATATTCGGCTTTCGACATGGTTCTAATCGTCAGCGTATCCACTAAATTTTGTTCTTTTTTGCCCACCACATCTTTTAGTAAATTATTTAAAGAAGAGGCGATACTGCCTTTATCTTTAAAATTTAATTTATGTCCAAAACGGGCCACAACGGTTTGCAACTGTGCTAATTTGGCTTCATCTGGTTCGTCGTGTACACGATATACAAACGTTTTCTTTTGTTTTCCAACAAATTCTGAAACCTTTCTGTTGGCCAATAGCATAAATTCTTCTATCAATTTATTGGCATCCTTACTAGTTTTAAAGAATACACCAACTGGATTTGCTTCGTCGTCCAGATCGAATTTCACTTCCACTTTATCAAAAGAAATAGCGCCTTCTCGCATACGTCTGGATCGCATTTTTTTGGCCAGCTCATTCATTTTTAATACAGCAAAAGCGATATCTTTTGAGGTTTTGTATTCTTTTTCGGTTAAAGAAACTTCAGTAGGGATTATGGTATCTATTTTTTCTGGATTCTTTTGCGCTTCAACTGTGCTCAATTTGACATTCCGCTCTATAATTGCCTGTGCTTCTTCATAAGCAAAACGGGCATCAGAATAAGTTACCGTTCTACCGAACCATTCCTTTTTAATTTCGCATTTATCATTCATCTGAAACACGGCAGAGAAGGTATATTTTTCTTCATTTGGACGTAAAGAACAGGCACCATTTGATAATACTTCTGGTAACATTGGTACCACTCTATCCACTAAATAAATTGATGTTGCGCGTTCGTAAGCTTCATCATCCAATACTGTTCCAGGTTGTAAATAATGGGAAACATCTGCAATATGGATTCCGATTTCGTACAAACCGTTATCTAAAATTTTAAAGGATAAGGCATCATCAAAATCCTTAGCATCTTTTGGATCTATGGTAAAGGTTAAATCTTTACGCATGTCGCGTCGTTTAGCGATTTCTTCAGGCTTAATCTCTAAATCAATATTGTTAGCGTAGGCTTCAACCTCATGAGGAAATTCGTTTGGTAAACCATATTCTGCTAAAATTGCATGGATTTCCGTACTGTGTTCTCCTGGTTTTCCTAAAACTTCTATGACTTTACCGTTAGGCGAATCTGCTTTTTCTGGCCAATCTTCTAAAGCTACCAACACCTTATACCCATCTTCGGCCTTCATCGTTTTATTGATGGGCACAAAAATATCTGTGTACATTTTATTGTTATCTGCCACCACAAAGGCAAAATTCTTCTTTTCATGAATTTGAATGGTGCCAACATATTCCGATTTTGCACGTTTAATAATGTTGGTAATTTCTCCTTCTTGTTTGCCTCTATGTTTCCTTTTATAAGCGTAAAATTCTACTTCGTCGCCATGCAAAGCTTTGTTGATATTGTTTGAAGCAATGAAAACGTCGTTTTCAAAATCGTCTGAAATTATATAACCATTTCCTTTGGCTGCCAAATCTAAAATACCTGTATGATACTCGGTATTTACTACGGCTTTAAATTTACCACGATCAACTTCTTCAATCTCTTGTTTAGCTTTAAGCTGTTGTAGTTTCTTTATAATCTGGTTGCGACTACTAGCATCATTGACGCCAATTTTAGCTGCAATTTGTTTATAGTTAAAGGTTGAATTTCTATCTTTTTTTAAAATACCAAGAATTGTATTTGTGAGGTTGGAAATCTTATTATTTGATGATTTCCTTTTTTTCTTTTTTGTCATTTAATTTGTAATCTTATTGAATGTATTTGTCATTTGGAGTGAAACGAAGAATCTCTTAAAGTGAGATTGCCACGCTGCGCTCGCAATGACATTTTTAAACTTAATTAAGGCGAAGAGAGAATAACGTTTTCACTTCGACTACGCTCAGTGACCACGGTAAAAAGTTATTAAGTTTGCTGCAAAGTTACGTTATTAAAATGAAATAGTGTTTAGTTAGCGTTAAATTAATGTAAATTCTAGTTATCAACACATATATACATATTATCATTTTTCTTTTAAAATTTAAAAAATAAAATGATGGTTATTATAGGTTGTTAATAGTGGCTATAACTTTTTTTGGTTTTGTTTTTATTCCTCGTTGTTTACAATTTACTATAGTTTAGTTAACACTAAGTTTACATATAACTGCTTCATTTTAAAGCTAAATCAAAAAGCTATTAACAGCTGTTGATAACCGATGTTAATAGAAATGACTGATATGTTTTTACTAAAAAACTGTTCACTTCTCTATAAATGATACTTAATAACTCACTCGAAAAAAATAGCTAACTAATTAGGTTATCTCATCTGTATTTTGGTTTGTAAAAATAAATGGATAAAACTAATTTTAGTTTTAAAGACTTGTGAACACTTATTAACAAGTTATAAGCTTAGTTGTTACAGTTTATTTAATACAAATTTTATGAATTTAGAAGTGTTATGTTAGAGAAATGTAATTCATAGCTAAATATTCTTATTTATTAATTGATTACACCTTAGCTGTTTACTACCTACAAAGTACAAATTAAATCGATTTTGTGTTTTTTTTTGCTTAAAAAATCGATGAAAAACTAAAATGATAATAGTTTAAAAAACTTGATATACTATTGTACTCCCTCAGTATCTATTAACATATAAACTTTTAATTATGAAATCAAAATTACTCTACACTACTCTAGTATTTAGTGTATTATTTTTAAACTTTTCGTTTGCTCAGCAAACCTACGTTCCAGACGATATTTTTGAGCAGTATTTGATAGACCAAGGCTATGACACGGTCTTAGACAATTATGTAACAACAGATAATTTAACGTCTGTAACTTCAGTGGATTTGAGTGGTACAAATGTTACTGATTTAAGTGGAATTGGCGATTTTCTGGCATTGACTACTCTAAACGTTTCCAGTACCTTAATACTTACGTTAGACGTAACTAATAACACGGCATTGACGCTTTTAAATGCAAATGATACGGCTTTAAGTAGCATAAATCTATCATTCAATCCGGCTTTAGATACGTTGTATGTGGATAACACTTTTATATCCAGTTTAGATTTAAGCGCTAATACAGCTTTGACTATTTTAGATGCCTCTGACACACTTATAACCAATATAGACGTTAGTGCTAATACACTATTGACTTCTTTAAGCGTTGCAAATACTTCAATATCAAGTTTAGATATAAGTAGTAATACAGCTTTAACATTTTTAACTGTTTTTAATTCTGATATTAATAGCTTAGATGTAAGTACTAATTTAAATTTGACCACTTTAAAGACTACGAATACACCAAAATTAAATTGTATTGCAGTAGCGGATCAATCTGCTGCAAATTCTGGATTGGGCGTCTACTTTGGATGGGAAAAAGATGAGGGTTGTAGTTATAGTGAAATATGTGACCGTACTTATGTACCAGATGATGTATTTGAGCAGTATTTAATAGCTGAAGGTTTTGATTCAGGACCGCTAAATGATTATGTACCTTTTGATAATATAAAAAATATACCTACTGTAGATTTAAATAATACAAATGTTATTGACTTAACAGGTATTCAAGATTTTACATTATTAGCGGAATTAAATGTTTCTAATACGGCAATAAACACTTTAGATGTGAGTAGTTTTTCTGGACTTACAAACTTAAATACTTTGAATACGCCAAACTTGGATTGTATCAACGTGGACGATGAAGATGCTGCCAACGCAGGAACAGGAATTTATACTAATTGGGAAAAAGATATTTCTTGTGGTTACAGTGAAAACTGTGCAGAGTTTTTAAGTAATTCAGATTTTAATATATCTGAAGCCTTTGTTGGTCCAAATCCAGTTAAAGATGAATTGAATGTTATATTAAAAAATAATGGTACGGTAAACGATGTAAGTTTATATGATGTTTCAGGAAAACTAATTCTGAAAACTACAAATAAAAATGTTTCCACAAGCCATCTAGCATCTGGTCTGTATTTAGTAAAAATTACAACAGATAAAGGTAGTTTTACCAGAAAACTAATAAAATCATAAGCAAAATTTATAAATTAAAGTTAGAAAAACCTTGAGACATCGCTCAAGGTTTTTTTGCTTTTAAAGCGTTATGTACTATTATTGATAAGTATTAATTCTTTCAATTCTCTGACTTTTATTATTTGTAACTTTGTGTTTATAAAGTCAAATAATTAAAACATGAATATCTCAATAGGAAATGACCACGCAGGACCAGATTATAAGTTCGCTATCGTAAACCATTTAGAAGGCAAAGGTTACACGCTTAACAATTACGGAACGGATACTTTAGATAGTGTGGACTATCCAGATTTTGTGCATCCTGTAGCAAAAGATGTTGAAGAAAAAAAAGTGGATTTTGGAATTCTTATTTGTGGTAGTGCCAATGGTGTGGCCATAACTGCCAATAAATATCAACATGTCAGAGCTGGTGTTTGTTGGACAAATGAAATCACAGAACTCACACGTTTACACAATGATGCCAATATTATTTGTATTCCAGCACGATATACTTCTATTCCACAAGTCATAAAAATGATAGATACCTTTTTAGAAACTAAATTTGAAGGCGGTCGTCATCAAAACCGTGTGGATAAGATTCCATTATCATGTTAGGTATCAATTTTAAATTGATATAACATGGGACATTCACACCATCATAATCATTCCCATAGTAACGATCTAAATGGTCGTAATCTATTAATTTCTATATTTTTAAATATTGCTATTACAGCTGCTCAGGTTGTTGGTGGCTTATTGTCGGGTAGTTTAGCTTTATTAAGCGATGCACTTCATAATTTTAGTGATGTGATCTCTTTAATCATTAGTTATATAGCTAATAGATTAGTAAAACGAAAAGCGTCTTTAAAACGGACTTTTGGTTATAAACGTGCTGAAATTTTGGCTGCTTTTATCAATGCTTCCACTTTAATTGTGGTTGCGGTACTTCTTATTGTTGAAGCTATAAAACGTTTTCAGGATCCACACCAAATTGAATCAGATTTAGTGATTTGGTTGTCTGCTGTTGCTATTTTAGGCAATGGTTTTAGTGTGTTATTATTGAAAAAAAATGCAGAAGATAATATGAACATGAAAAGCGCTTACTTACATCTATTGACAGATATGATGGCGAGTGTAGCCGTTCTGGTTGGTGGTTTACTAATGAAATTTTATCAAATTTGGTGGATAGACAGTGTGTTGACCTTTGCTATTGCTATTTATTTAATTTGGATGGGATTCGATTTATTAAAATCATCTACAAAAGTGCTCATGTTATTTACTCCAGACACGATTCCTGTGGAACAAATTGTAAATAAACTGAACAGTTTTGAAACGATTAAAAACGTACATCATGTACATGTTTGGCAGTTGAATGAAGAAGAAATTCATTTTGAAGCGCACATTGATTTTGAAAAAGATATTTCATTATCAGAATTCGATGTTATTCTGACTAAAATTGAAGGATTTATATTTCAAAATTACGATATCAATCATATAAATATTCAACCAGAATTTAGCAAGAGTGATGCTAAGGATGTGATTGTACAAGATTAATATAAGAGGAATGTTTTTTAATTATTTATAATGCTAACTATAGAAGTAAAGACCTTTCAAGAATTGACAACGCAAAAACTCTACGATTTACTTCAGTTAAGAAGTGAAGTTTTTGTTGTTGAACAAAATTGTGTGTACCAAGATATCGATGGAAAAGACCAAAATGCACTCCATATTTTAGGGTATAGCGGACAGAAATTAGTGGCTTATACCAGATTATTCAAACCAGGTGATTATTTTGAAAAAGCGAGTATTGGTAGAGTAGTGGTTAGGTCTAATGAACGTAAGTTTAAACATGGAAATACAATTATGGAAGCTTCCATAGATGCCATTAAAACACATTATAACGAAACAGAAATTAAAATTTCTGCACAGTGTTATTTAAAAAAATTTTACAATAATCTTGGATTTGTTGAAGAAGGAGAGGCGTATTTGGAAGATGGCATTCCACATATTTCTATGTTGCGATTACCAGATCGTGTCTAGATTATTTTTCTTTATCATAAATCCTAGTCACTAAGATTTCCACACGTCTATCCAATTCTGGTTTACCACCAAGTGGTTCTTTCCTTCGCATACCTACAAATTTCATCCGGTAATGTTTTACCCCTTTTTTCTCGAGATAATCATAGACATATTTTGCTCTCGCTACAGAAAGGTTTCTCTTTTTTGTTTTACGGTCTACAGCATCTCTATTGCCTTGTGTGCAGCACACATGGCCTTCAATTGTAAAATAAATATTGGTACGTTCTGCAAGAACCTCTGCAATTTTATCCAATACCTTTTTGGAATCTTTTGTTAGATAACTATAACCTGTTCTAAAAAGCAAATTTTCTAGTAAAATTTTATCCCCTTCCTTTAGATCGCCTTTTAATATATCAGCGGTTTCTAGTGTTTCCTTTTTCTCTTCTTTGGGTTTTGGCGGAAAAACGGGAGTGACTATAATTTCAACCTTACGGTTTAATCCGCGAATTTTACTAAGGTTGTCTTCATGTACAATATTGACTAAAATTTTCCCTTTGCCATCCACATTGGTAATTACCGATTCGTCAAACTCATTGTTGGAAAACACCTCTTTTATGGCATCAGCCCGGTTTTGGGATAAAACCAAATTATAGTTATCACTTCCTCTATCATCTGTGAAGCCGTATATTGAAATTTTACCTATATCTATATCTTCAATTTTAGATAAAAAAAGCAATAATCGACTGTGCTCAGTTTCGGGAATATCGTGCTGATCGGTTTCAAAATAGACTTCGTGTTTCAGTTCTTTTTGAGAAAAAGTGAGCTGAAAACAAAGGCATAAAAAGACAATTAGGGGTTTCATGTGTTATTTTCTATTGTTGCCATTCGTCACATGTAAACTTTAATAACGCTATTAATTTTAAGTAATATGATAAAATTAATATAATTATGTCAGTTATGTTTTAATATAATTTTACTACTTACTGAAAACAATTATGACGCTAAATATAGAAAAAAATAAGTTCTATCTCAAAATACTCGCGTATTGAGTAGGATTATTGATAATACTCAAGGCCTTTTTGATTTCAATATTATGAGCCGTATAATAGGTATATAAACCTTCACTATAGAAATAGCGCTTAATAATTTCATCTGTTAGCAATGATTTTAATTGTGTTTTGTTTTCATCTATAGCGTTGGATTTATAAGACTGTAAAGCCTCGGTTAAATCCTTGTATTCTGACGAAATAACGGCATCAAGTTCTTCTTCCTTCGCAACCTTAATGGCATTTGTTAAGGCTTTTTCGGTTTTGGTTTCAAAACTAAAACCACTGGATTTTATATAATTTTTAAAGTTTTTAAATTCAGCATCCGACAACTCAAAACTTTGTAAATCTTCAACATTATGATTGTAATAATAATCTGTTGAAAAGTTAAACACTAAATTTTCATTAGATATAGCTTTGGTAATTGGGGTTTGTTTGGCAAATTCGACTTCAATATCGGGTTGTACACCTCCACCATCATATACATCGCGTCCACTTCTGGTTTTAAAGGCATTATAATTTTCTTGTCGGGTTCTTGTAGCTTTTCCGTTTTCATCACGATTCCAATAATCCAATGCCTGAATACAACGGCCAGAGGGCGTATAATATCTTGAAATGGTAATCTTCATTTGTGTACCATACGTTAATGGCTTAGGTCGTTGAACCAAACCTTTTCCGAAGCTTCTCGTTCCGACGACAACAGCACGATCCATATCTTGCAAAGCACCAGAAACAATTTCACTTGCCGAAGCACTACTGCCATCTATTAAGACAACAAGAGGAATTTCGGTATCAATAGCTTCACGTTGGGTATAGTAGGTTTTGTTGTATTTCTTTACTTTCGATTTGGTAGTAACAACCAATTGATCTTTGGGAACAAAAATGTTGGTTACATTAACCGCTTCATGAAGTAAACCTCCAGGATTTCCCCTAAGATCTAAAATTAATTGTGTGGCGCCTTGGTTTTTTAAGGCTTTAATGGCTCTAATAGTTTCTGAAGAGGCTTTGTCATTAAATTTTCTAAGCACTACATAACCCGTTTTATCATCGACCATAGAGTAGTGTGGTACCGCTTTTATTTCTAGGGATTCTCTAATAATCTTTACCGTGTTGATTTTATCTTGACGTTTATACGTTATGGAAACTTCTGTACCAGCGGCTCCTTGTAATAAATTGGCGGCATCATCTTTAAAGTCAGCAACGCTAACATTATCTACTTTTATAATTTCGTCCCCAGCTTTAAGACCAGCTTTATCAGCCGCATAATTTTGGTAAGGTTCTACAATAACCAATTTGTTTTTTAGAGTTAAAACCCTTGCTCCAATACCTGTATAATCGCCAGCATTATTGATTCTAGAGGCTTCTACATCTTGTTCGTTATAAAATTGCGTGTAAGGATCTAAATCGTCTAACATACTTTTTATAGCCGTATCCATGAGGTCGCCTGGATTGGTATCATCAACATAGTTCATGTTGATTTCCTTAAACAATGTGGTAAAGATTTCTATTTGCTTGGCGATTTCAAAAAAGTCATTTTTAAAAGCTGTTGTACTAAAAAAGATAAGCACAGCCAAGGCTGGAATTAGCAATTTTTTATATATAGATTTTTTCATTAGTCAGCGGTTTTGTCGATAAATTTCTTAAACAACAATCTCATACTCGTATCTAGTTTATCAAAAGTTGTTCCATCTTTACTAAGGTACAAAATCATAAACGCAAAAGAAGCAGAACTATTGTTAAAATATCGAGGTTTATTTAGTCTGTAGGCTTCACGGAGCAAACGTTTTATGCGATTTCTAGAAACCGCAGTTTTGTGCAGCCGCTTGCTTACGGAAACGCCTGTTTTGAGTTGCGAGCCATCTTCAAATTCTGTTTTAAGATATATTAATTTGAGTGGAAATGCCGTGACTGCTTTTCCTTCTGTAAAAAGCTGTTCGATTAGCTTTTTACTTTTTAGTTTATCTTTTTTTGAATATTTGAAGTTCATGAGCGGCATTTCGATTGGCAAAAATAGAAAACCTCATCTATTTGATAGTGATTAATGTATATAATCTCTAAATAAAGTCATTTCATCTAAAAAATGGCTTTTGAAAGATTTTTTTTTCAAAAGAATCTATATTTGGTTGACAACTAAACCGCAATTTTCCTAACATTCTAAAGCCATATGACTAAAAATTACTTCGCTTTTTTAGTATTTATAGTAGTATCAATAAATATAAGCGCACAAAATTCTTATTGGTTTCAATCCGAAATAAAGCAGACTAATATTTCAAATTCTGAGATACCTTCGGAGCATGTGGAATTTACTTTGAATGCAGCATCGTTGCTAAAAGAATTTGCAAAAGCACCTGATCGCTTATTACAAAAACAATCTGAGATTGTAATTTCTTTGCCTAATGAAAACGGAGTATTAGAACGGTATCAGCTCTTTGAAGCTTCTAACCTTCATCTAGAATTAGAAGCAAAATTCCCCGAAATAAAGTCTTATATCGGCAAAGGACTAGATAATGGTGCAACTGCGCGTATTAGCTATTCGCCATCGTTAGGACTGAATGTTTCAATTTTAAATCTAAATAGGCCGACAACACTTATTGCGTCTTTAGATACTACCAATGGAATATATGGGGTTTTTTCAAGAGATGAATTAAACACTTCCAGTTCAGATTTTGAATGCGAAACCATCGAATCTGCAAGAAGACAGCTTTCGTCTTCTGGATTAGCCAATAGAAATGCAAATGACAGTAACTTAAGACGATACAGAGCAGCTATATCAACCACAAGCGAATATTCACAATTCTTTCTTGATGGTACTGAAACAACGGATGAAGAGCGCAAAGAAAAAGTTATAGCAGCATTAAACCTATCCCTAACAAGAATCAATGGGATTTTTGAACGGGATTTTGGAGTAACGATGCAATTGATTTCTAATAATGATGACATCATTTTCTTGGATAGTTCAACAGACCCTTATAATGTTAATAATTCTGTAATTCAAAACACAATAGATGCAACTATAGGTGATTCCAATTATGATGTAGGTCATTTATTTGCTTATGAAGGTTCTATTTACGGAAATGCTGGTTGTATTGCTTGTGTATGCACACCAGGTGCTAAGGGAAGCGCATATACAGTACATAGTGATCCTAATTCAGACCATTTTAATTTAATTGCTAGTCATGAGTTTGGACATCAATTTGGTGGTTGGCATGTGCAAAGTACCTCAAATTGTAGAAGTTCAAATGAACTTCAGGAAGTAGAACCAGGAAGCGGTAGTTCAATTATGGGATATGCAGGCATTTGTTCACCAAGTGTACAGGACGCTCCAGATGATTATTTTAATTATGTAGATATTAGGGATGTGGCGCAATGGACTATTAACGATAGTTCTTGTGCAGAAATTATTGGATTAACAAATACAGCTCCAACAGTTAGCGCAGGTAATGATTTCACGATTCCGAGGTCAACAGCCTTTATATTAGAAGGCACTGGAAGTGATTCTAATGGAGATCAGTTATCATTTTGCTGGGAAGAAAACGATCCTGAAAATCCGTTTAGTTCAGACACGCCACAACCAACGAGGCAATTTGGACCCATGTTCCGATCAAAACTACCTGTTTCAAGTCCTGATCGTTACATGCCAAAAATAACTGATGTGGTAAATGGTAATTTAACGCCAACATGGGAAATGCTACCCTCAATAAGTAGAACGATGGATTTCGTCCTTACGGTTAGAGACAATAACCAAAACGGTGGACAAACCGCTTCTGATGAAATGACTGTTACTGTAACCGATACGGCTGGCCCTTTTGTTGTAACCTC
Organism: Winogradskyella forsetii; assembly: GCF_013394595.1. Lineage (GTDB taxonomy): Bacteria > Bacteroidota > Bacteroidia > Flavobacteriales > Flavobacteriaceae > Winogradskyella > Winogradskyella forsetii. The sequence continues at coordinate 4,264,047 of NZ_CP053348.1, read as the reverse complement.
CCAATCTACAAACGATATTTGGAATGTAGGCGAAAATGCTACAATTACTTGGGATGTTGCTAATACCAACGTCGCTCCTGTAAATGCGACAGAGGTTGACATTTTTCTTTCTGTTGATGGAGGTTTTACATATCCTTACACCATAGCAACTGCGATTGCAAATGATGGCTCAGAGACCATAAATATTCCTAATGTACCCACAACTACGGATGCGAGAGTTATGGTTAGAGGCGCAAACCAAATTTTTTATGCAATTAACAGTTCCAATTTCGAAGTACAAGCGTCTGAATTCGTGATGAATTTTACAGAGACCAACTTGGCAGTCTGTAAGCCAAATGATGCCGTTTATAATTTCACATACAACACTTTTTTAGGATTTGATGAAACGACTGTTTTTTCAGCTTTAAACCTTCCAACGGGTGTGAATGCTGTTTTTAGTCAACCTTCCGCTACGGAGGATAATACAAATGTACAGGTTACAATAACCAATACAGCACTTATAGCTAATGGTTCCTATGATATAATCATAAACGGAATTTCGGATACGGCAGAAAAGAATATTACTATTACATTAGAAGTTTATGATGATAATTTATCAGCTCCTACACTCCAATTTCCAGAGGATAATGCTTCTGCAGTAGATGTTAACGGAACTTTTACATGGCAAGCCGACGTCAATGCTGCGAGTTACGAAATAGAAATAGCATTGGATGCTAGTTTTAATACCATGGTCTTGTCTGAAACTACTTTTGTTAATTCATATGATGTTCTAGGTTTAGATTATAACACCATTTATTATTGGCGCGTTAGAAGTGTAAATGATTGTGGAATAAGTTCATATTCTAATAGTAATGAATTTATCACATTTTGTGTTGCTCCTAGTGATATCGCCCTAACTAATATTCTATCAGATTCTGCTGAAGTCAGTTGGATAGAAAATGGTAATGCCACATCATGGGAAATTGAAGTGGTTGAAATTGGAAATACTCCCACTGGTGTCGGTGTTTCAACTTCCAATAATCCATATACGATCAATGGTTTAAACTCGCTAACATCTTATGATTTATATATAAGATCCGAATGTGGCGGTGGAAATTATAGTGATTGGACAGGTCCATTAAACTTTACTACGGCAGCTAATTTTTGTAATGGCGATCATTTTTATGATTCAGGTGGTTTAGGTGGAAATTACTCGAACGGAGAATATATTACGACTGTTATAGCACCTTCTGCTGGAAATAATAGTATAACTGTTGTTTTCAATTCGTTTGAATTAGAAAGCGGATGGGATTACTTATATGTTTATGATGGACCAGATAATAATGCCCCATTTTTAGGACAATATACTGGAACTGTAAACCCAGGCCCATTTACCTCATCAGACCCTTCGGGAACCTTAACGTTTTTGTTTACTTCCGATGGAACTGCTACGCGTAGCGGATGGGATGCAACGGTAACATGTCAATCTATTTCTTGTCCTAATCCAACAGATTTGCTAGCAAATGATATCACACTTAATTCGGCAGATATAAGCTGGATCGCTAGCGGAAACGAATCAACATGGGAGTTAGAGTATGGATTAACTGGTTTTGACCTAGGTACAGGAACACTTATTAATACCAGTACTAATCCAACGACTTTAAACGATTTAACTTTTGAAACAACTTACGATGTCTATTTAAGAGGTAATTGTGGTGCTAATCCTGGCGAAGATGATAGTAGTTGGGTAGGACCATTCACATTTTCGACCTTAGGCTTAGAAGCACCAGGATATTTAACAGCAGAATTGAGCGATGAAACGCTTGGGGAAGTGACCTTAAATTGGGGCGAACCTAGTAGCTTTATAGGAAGCTGGATGTTATTTTATGATTTTAACTGTGCAGATAACTATTTTCAAACAGAAATTATTTTTAACGGTGATGGTTCTTTCATAATTCCAGATTTTAACGACTCGGGAACTTGGGTATTAGAAGGTGATCAATTGACCTTTACTTTTCCTGATGGTTTTTCGTATAGTGGTACTAGAAATGGCGATTATGTGGTCGGAACTAACGACGCAGGAGGTTGTTGGTACGGTACAAAAAATAATACCGATGGTTTAATAGCATATACATCTGGAGCATTAGATGTTTTTGGACAACCAAATTCTAATGAGAACCAAGTGGTCCAAGTAAATGTGTCCGGATTATCTTTTATCGAATATAATTTATATAGGGACGCTCAACTTCTTACAACAACTACAGAATTAACTTATATTGACACCTTGCCAAATTATGGCGCCTATGACTATTATGTTACGGCTGTTTATGTTGAGGGCGAATCAATACCTTCTAACATTGAAACAATAGAATGGGTTTCATGCCCAGAACCATTTGATTTTGTTGCAGAAAATGCTTCTGTAGATAGTATTGACCTTAGTTGGATAGTTGGAGGAAGTGAAACTTCTTGGGAACTAGAGTACGGACTTTCTGGTTTTACAATTGGAGCAGGAAATACAGTAATAGCAACTTCAAACCCTTACACCTTAACCGGTTTAAACTCTTCGTCTAATTATGATGTATATGTAAGAGCTAACTGTGGTACAAACCCAGGTGAAGATGATAGTCATTGGGTAGGTCCTGTGTCATTTACCACTTTTGTAGATTATTGTAATGGTGATCATTTCTATGATTCAGGTGGAGTAAATGGTAATTATCAAAATGGAGAAGATATCACTACAGTTATTACACCTTCTGATGGTAATAATAGTGTAACGGTTCTTTTTAATTCATTCCAAACAGAAAGCTGTTGCGATCGTTTGTGGGTTTATGATGGCTTGGATATTAACGCGCCTTTGATAGGTCAATATGGCGGCATAACAATTCCTAATTCATTCACATCTAACAATCCTTCAGGAGCGTTAACTTTTCGGTTTACCTCAGACGGAAGTATTACAGGCAGCGGTTGGGACGCAACGGTTATTTGCGAGACTATTACTTGTCCAGATATATCTAATATTGTAGTGGATGGTATGACTCAGAATTCAGCAGATTTAAGTTGGTTAGCAGGAGGAAATGAATTATCATGGGAAATAGAATACGGATCAACTGGTTTTAGCCAAGGAACAGGGACTTTTATTGATACATCAAATCCAGAATATACTTTAACCGGATTAAATTCGTTAACAACCTTCGATGTATATATTCGTGGCAACTGTGGTGTAAATCCTGTTGAAGACGACAGTAATTGGGTGGGACCAATTTCGTTTGCCACTTTACCAGATTTTTGTAGCGGAGATCATTTCTATGATTCGGGAGGAGCAAGCGGTAATTATCAAAATGGAGAAGATATCACAACCGTTATTACACCCTCTGATGGTAATAATAGTGTAACGGTGATCTTTAATTCTTTTCAATTGGAAAGCTGCTGCGATTATTTAAGAGTTTATGACGGCTTGGACATTAACGCACCTTTTATCGGTCAATATAATGGCAGTACAATTCCAAATTCTTTCACAGCAGATAATCCATCAGGAGCATTGACGTTTAGGTTCACTTCAGACGGAAGTGTTACTCGCAGTGGTTGGGACGCTACTGTAGTTTGTGAAACTATTACTTGCCCTGACTTATCGGACTTTGCAGTAAACAATGTCACTCTAAGTTCAGCTGATCTAAGTTGGATTGCAGGTGGCAGTGAAATGGCATGGGAAATAGAATATGGACCAACCGGTTTTATGCCAGGCAATGGCACAACTATAATTTCGAATACAAATCCTTATGCTTTAGAAAACCTTGATTTAGCGACAACTTACGATGTCTATATTCGTGGTAATTGTGGTGCAAATCCAGATGAAGATGATAGCAATTGGATAGGACCACTGGCCTTTACAACTTTAGATATAACGTCACCAGCCTATTTGGTGGCAGAACTCACTGATTCAGCGCAAGGGGAAGTATCTCTGGATTGGGGACCGACCACAAATTTTGTTGGTAACTGGTTATTAAATTTTGATCACCAATGTAATGGCAGCTATTCTCAAACAGAAATCATATTCTATGAGGATTTTACGTTTTATATTCCATCTGAAGGTGTCACTGGAACCTGGGAAGTAGATGGTAATCAAGTTATCTGGACATATAATAGTGGTTTTCAATACACAGGTACTATATCAGGAAATTATATGGAAGGCACCATGGGAACTAATGGCTGTTGGTTTGCTGATAGAATAGAAGCTACTGACTATATCAATTATACCGTTGGTAATATATCAAGTACGGTAGAAATAAATCCCAATGCCAATGAGCAAATTGTAATTAACGCTGCAGCATTTGGCTTTTTAGAATATAATATTTATCGAAACAATGTACTCTTAGCGTCGACGACCGAAACAACCTATGTCGATATGCTAACGGTTTCTGGTACTTACGATTATCATATTACTTCGGTATTTAGTGAAGGAGAATCCGACGCTTCCAATATAGAAACCATCGTTTGGGAAAGCTTAAATGTAAAAGACAACGAATTTGAAGGTATTGACATATTTCCAAATCCTGTTACTTCAGAATTACATATTAATTCAACTACCATTGTTGAGTCTATAGAGGTGTTCTCAATGCTGGGACAGAAGATAATGGACATCAAATCAAACGGAAATAACACCAGACTTGATATGACTCAATTAGAGTCAGGAACATACTTTGTTAAAGTTTGGGCCAATCAACGTTTCAATATTTACAAGGTTATCAAGAAATAAAACGATACTTAAAACGAATTCATAGTAAACAAAAAGCGCAATTTTAGTTGCGCTTTTTGTTTATATATAAGTTATGTTACTAATTTAATCTGTTAGTACATTGTTCCCACGGTCAACATCTGCCATCATTTGGGAAGCATCAATCTCAACCGATTCAATCTCCTTTTTGGTTTTAAAAGAATACGTTGGCATTGCCCAAGCCCAATCACTAATGATCGTTGCAGAAGTAGGCTTTTCGCCACGCATCATCTGTAACGGTATATAAAAATCTTCTGTTGTACCATCTATGTAGGTTACGGAAAGGTCAATAGGCATTGGCATTAAACCTTTACGCTCTAAAGTAACGGATTTTCCATCGATTGATTTTACACCATAGTCAATAGTATTTGTGGTTTGCGCAAAATCTATGAAATACCAATCGAGCTCAAAATCGGTAATGCGTTCGGCGGTTCTAATTATATCGAACGGTTTAGGGTGTTTAAAAGAAAAATCATCAAAGTATTTTTTAATGGTTTTCTTTAAGTTGTCTTCACCGATTACATAACCCAATTGTGCTAAAAACACAGCACCTTTACTATAAGCTGCATTACTATAAACTTGGTTGAATTCATAGCGATCCGAGTGCGTGGTTAAAGGTTGTTCATAGCCTGAATTTGCCAGAGCTAAATACCCTCTATAAGACCCTTCAAGCGGATTAGGTTTTTTGTCATCGCGAAGCGCGTTCATAGCTAAAGCTGAAATATAGCTTGTAAAGCCTTCATCCATCCATTCATGTTTTGTCTCATTAGAAGCTAACAAAAACTGAAACCATGTATGCGCCAACTCATGTGCTGTAACACCCAATAAACTTCCATAGCTGCGCTTTCCGGTAATAAGTGTACACATGGCGTATTCCATGCCACCATCGCCACCTTGAATTACAGAATACTGATCATAAGGATATTTACCAATGTTTTCACTAAAGAAATCCATTAACATGGCGGTTTCTGAAGGTAACTTTTTCCAATTGTCCAAATATTGCTGTTCTAAATCTTTTTTATAGTAGAAGTGGAGTAGTGGGCCATTTTGGATTTGAAAGGTATCGTGAATAAAATCAGGATCTGCAGCCCAAGTAAAATCATGCACTCTTGGTGCTTTAAAATGAAGGGTTTTCTTTCCAGATTCTACAGTAGGTTCACCTTGAAGATAGCCTGTGCCACCAACAACATAGTCTTCATCAATAGTAAGTTTGACATCAAAATCGCCCCAAACCCCATGAAATTCCCTTCCAATATAAGGATCTGCATGCCAGCCTTCATCATCATATTCCGCTAATTTTGGGTACCATTGTGACATGGATAAGGCCACACCTTCTTTATTATTTCTACCCGAACGACGAATTTGAATAGGCACTTGCGCATCAAAATCCATATCGAATGTGACCTTTTCTCCTGGCCCAATGGGCTTATCCAATTGTACTTCTAAAACCGTTCCGACAGTGTGATGTGAAATAGTTGTTCCGTTTTGTTTTAGTGAATTCACTTTGATATAACCAATCTCATTTGGTTGTAATTTACTAATCCGGTCACTAATTTTTGGGCTGGGATCTTTAATGTTAAGTGAACGCACATCCATTTCGCTTCCAGGTTGAAAGGCATTGAAATACAAATGATAATACACACGGTTTAGTACGTCTGGAGAATTATTGGTATAAACCAACTTTTGCTTACCCTTATATCGATAGCTATTGACATCCATATCAATTTCTATGGCGTAATCAACGTGCTGTTGCCAGTAAACACTTGCAGAGACATTAGAAGCTTTGCTTGTATTACTTAATTGTTTTCCGGGACCGCAAGAGGTTATAATTAAAAGTGATAAAAGGCTTATTGTGAAATGTTTCATATAATTTTTTATTAATTGCTTGAAATCGTTATTAGAATTGTATCTACAACTATTTTTAGTAATTAAATTACAAGATATTAGTTATTAAACGATGAAGTTATTTAGCCGTCACATGTAAACGACTAAATAACTTCACCTGTTAATAGCCTAAAGACTTAGGGTCTTTTTATTATAGTTTTGATGCTACAATTAAGGCATTATAAGCATTAACTATTCTTCCGGTCTTAGATAAATCTGAAAATGCCTTTACATTAGAAGCATCTCCACCAACAACGACTTTGGTTGTAATTGGTAATCCAGATTCTATGATCACTTGTTTAACTTGAGCCGCTGTTAATTTAGGATAATAAGAGCGTACTAAAGCAGCAACACCAGCAACCGCTGGAGAGGCCATTGATGTTCCACTATTCGATTCATATTCATTTTCTGGCACAGTAGAATAGATATCGGAACCTGGTGCAAAAACATCCACATTATTTTTTCCGAAGTTAGAAAAGTCAGAAACAATCTTAGATCCGTATTTCGACGTTAAAGAACCTACTGTAATGTAGGTATTTGAAATTTCAGCAAAATTTACATTATCATCTGGGAAACTAGGTTCTGAATCTATGTTTTTAGCGTCATTACCTGCAGCATGCACAAAGACAACGTCATTATCAGAAGCGTATTTTATAGCATCCCTTACCCAATCTGCGTGTGGTGAAAATGATTTTCCGAAACTTCCGTTAATGACTTTTGCGCCATTATCTACTGCATAACGAATGGCTAATGCTATATCCTTATCGTATTCATCACCATTAGGCACGGTTCGGATAGACATAATTTCGACATTATTGGCGACACCATTAGCGCCTTTTCCATTATTACGTTCTGCAGCAATGATACCAGCAACGTGTGTGCCGTGGGATTCCGATTTTTTTACGGGTTTTACGTTACCGTTTCCATAGCCCTTATCAGATAAATCGTTGATGTCATCTCCAGTTTTACGTCCAGTAAAGTCTTTGTTTAAGTTGTAGTTTAACCGCTCATTGATTTGTACCAATATATCATTGATTTCTTCAGTAGCTTCTGATAAACTTGAACCGTTGGCATTTACATTTTGTGCAATCTGAACTGCTTGCGCCAAATTTTGATCTTCCGTTTTTATTGCATTTACCTCTTTAATGGTATAGTCTTTTTTTCCAAGATGTTGACTTAAGGTTTCATCTGCGTTTTTAATGACTTGGGCAATTTGATCGTACTGCGTTTTGCGACTTGTCCACAATTGGTACTCTTCTTCATACTTAGCTTTGGCAGCGTCATAACTTGGATTGGTTTTGTCTCCTGAAGCTAAAATGCGGACATATTCCAACTGCTCGTTATAGCCATCTCCTAAGAAATTCCAACCATGGATATCATCTACATATCCATTTTTATCATCATCTATGCCGTTGTTTGGTTTTTCGTCTTTATTGGTCCAAATCACGCCGTCTAGATCTTCGTGGTCAATGTCAATACCAGAATCGATCACGGCAACGATTACTTTTTCTCCTTTTTTATTTTTTATAATTTCGGCATAGGCTTTATCCACACTCATACCTGGAATAGTGTCTTTGACAAGGTCTAGATGTCCCCAATTTTTGGCTTCCGCATCTGTTAAGTCCGTAACTTTTAGAGGCGATGTATCTATATTTTCAATTGGTGTAGAAAGAATTTCTCCTGTACTTCCACAACCCAAAAATAATGTACCTGCAAATACGAGATAGGCTATTAATCTTTGATTTAATTTCATTTCTTTTTGTTGTTTTTATGCTTTAGTTAAATAAGGTTTTCGTTGTATAGGTTTCATTCAGCCTGACACCTTTATCAGTATGCTTAACGGTTATAATTTCGTTGTGTGCATCATGCTCTAAAAAGAGATAAAAATTTTGATCAGCTGCCATATTCAGAAACAACTCTTTTTCATCGAGTGTTAATAATGGTCTAGTGTCATAACCCATTACAAATGGTAATGGTAAATGGCCCACGGTTGGTAGCAAATCGGCCATAAAACAAATGGTTTTTCCTTTGTATTGAATCATGGGCACCATCTGTTTGTCGGTGTGGCCATTGGCAAAGAAAATATCGAATCCTAAGGCTGAATTTTTTAAAATATGTTGCTCAGGAACTTTGGTAAATTTCAACTGACCACTTTCTTCCATCGGTAAAATATTTTCCTTTAAGAACGACGCAGCTTCTCTTCGGTTGGGTTCCGTCGCCCATTTCCAATGGTCATTATTGCTCCAAAAGTGTGCGTTTTTAAAGGCAGGTTCGTATCCTGTTCGGTCTTTGTTCCATTGAATACTGCCTCCACAATGATCAAAATGAAGATGCGTCATAAAAACATCTGTAATATCATCCCGATGAAATCCGTGCGACGCTAAAGATTTATCAATACTATCATCGCCGTAAAGAAAATAATAGCCATAAAATTTATCGCTTTGTTTATTGCCCATTCCAGTATCGATCAAAATGAGACGATCGCCATCTTCAATTAACAAACAACGTGCCGCAATATCAATCATATTGTTATTATCCGCAGGATTGGTGCGTTGCCACAACGATTTTGGTACCACACCAAACATGGCGCCTCCATCGAGTTTAAAGTTTCCAGATTGAATAGGATATAACTGCATTTACCAAATTTTTAAAAAGTCTTGCAAATTACTAAAAGCTTTAAACTAATTGTTGTTAGTCTCAATAAATTAGAGGATTTTTAACAAATAAGAACCTTATAATTTTTTCTGATTAATGTATTTTAAGGTTTACAATACATTTAATTTCAGAGCCCCTAAATGCCTTCAAGTTCTAAAAAATAACTACTTTTAGATAGATAAAAAGCATGTGCAATGAAACGAATAGTAAAGTCACCATTAAAAATAAAGAAGATAAAACTCTTGCGTTTTGGTCGCGATTTTAAACCTGATCAAGAAGTTATTTTAAGAGATTATTTGGCCATAGAGCGCACACGTTTGGCTAATGAACGTACCCTATTATCTTACATTCGTTCATCGCTGTACTTATTGTTGGGCGCTATTGCGCTTTATCAGTTAAAAGAATTTGCTAATTTTGAATATCTAGCCCTTACAGCATTAATTTTTAGTGTTATATTTTTTATCATAGGCGTCTATCGTTTTACATTATTAAAAAAGAGCTTGAAGCGTGTTTATTATCAATCTGAAGAAAAGGAAGACGCTAAGGATGAAAACAATGATTAATAAATTTTACCTAAATTTTGTTTTTTAGTTCAGCTCTATTTCCGCGATAATTAGCACTTCAAAATACTGAAAAAATCTATTTCAATTTTATATAACGATACTTTGTAGTACTATAAATTGGATTGAAGCCTTTTATAAAAGTAGAATTTAGTATTTTCACACAAAAAGTAACTATATGTTAGAATTAGCAGGAATCATAATTCTTGGAATATTAGCCCAATGGGTCGCTTGGAAATTTAAGATTCCAGCGATTTTACCATTAATATTAGTAGGACTTTTAGTGGGTCCTATTGCGGCAGAATTCTTAAGTGCAGATGGTAAAAAATGGATAGAACCCATCTGGAATGAATCCGAAGGTCTATTTCCAGGAGAAAGCCTGTTCTATTTTGTGTCTCTCGCTATTGGGATTATTCTTTTTGAAGGCGGTCTTACCCTAAAACGTGGCGAGATAAAAAATGTAGGTCCTGTAATTACCAAATTAATTACAATAGGCTCTCTTGTTACCTTTTTTGGAGCTGCAGTTGCAGCCTATTATATTTTCAATCTAAGTTGGGAGATGTCCTTTTTGTTTGCTGCTTTGATTATCGTTACTGGTCCAACAGTTATTACGCCTATTTTAAGAAACATTCCACTGAAAAAGGATGTCTCTGCCGTTTTAAAATGGGAAGGTATTCTCATTGATCCTATAGGCGCTTTGGTTGCTGTATTGGTCTATGAATTTATTAGCGTTGATGCTGGAGGCGAGTTTACTAAAACGGCCCTTATTGAGTTTGGAAAAATTGTATTATTTGGTTTTACATTTGGGTTCACTTTTGCACATACGCTTAATTTTATATTGAATAAAAAATGGGTACCACATTATTTAATGAATGTGTTTTCACTCGCCGTTGTACTCGGCCTATTTGTCCTTTCGGATGCCTTTGCTCACGAATCAGGTCTTTTGGCAGTAGTGGTCATGGGAATGGTTTTGGGCAATTCAAAATCGCCTTACTTAAAAGATATTTTATATTTTAAGGAATCACTTAGTGTGTTGTTGATTTCCATTCTATTTATTTTATTGGCTGCAAATATTAATTTTGAAGAATTAATGCTCATATACAACTGGAAAACTGCGGCACTTTTTGCATGTATTGTGTTTATAATTAGACCGCTGGGCGTATTTTTAAGTACCTTCAATTCCAGTTTACAATTAAATGAAAAATTATTTATCAGTTGGGTTGGTCCTCGTGGAATCGTTGCGGCTGGTATTGCCTCCTTATTTGGTTTAAAATTAGCCAGTAAAGGTGTAGAAGGAGCGGAGTACATTACACCTTTGGTATTTGTAATAGTTCTAGGAACCGTATTGCTAAACGCCACTACGGCACGGATGTTTGCTAGGTTGGTCGGTGTGTTTTTAACAAAATCCAATGGTATTTTAATTGTTGGTGCGTCAAAAATATCACGACTAATAGGCCATTATCTAGTTAGTAACGGAAGGCATGTCGTACTTATAGATAGTAACCAAAACAATATTGATAAAGCAAAGGAATTAGGTCTAGATGCCTTTAATGCCAATATATATTCAGATTCACTCTCAAATAACATTGAACTCAATGATGTCGGTTATTTGATGGCAATGACAGGAAGCTCTGACATTAATAAATACGCTATCAGTAGGTTTCGCAAACAGTTTGGTGAGAATGGGTCGTTTAGGTTGGTCACTACGGACGAAATGAACAATCCAAAGGATAATCCAAAAGAAGGTTTATTTTCTCATACCGATGATTATATAAGACTATCAGAGGTTACCCGAAAATTTCCTTCAATTCAAGAAATTGATATTGAAGATAAAACACATTTTGCGAATCTTATAGAAATCACCAACAAGGACAAGGATATGATTCCTTTATTTTTTATGGATGCTGAAGGTGAGCTTCATATCATAACTTCAGATCATACAGAATTTGAAAATATCAATGAGGATTGTAAATTAATCTATTTAGGTAAACCTTTTGATGTTGAAGAGGTGGCTTCAGACGATTGACCTTCTTAAAAAAATTGATTTCACAATTAACCTTATAATAAAGGTGATATCCAGAATAATTCTGAAATAGTGCGGATTTGGAATAAATTATATTATTTCAATAATTACAGGTCGTGAATGTAAAAAAACAGGTATTTATTTGAGATAAGAGACTTAAGTCCTGAGTGCAATTATTAGTCTTATGCCTCTAAATTTTGAGATTCCTGCTTTCGCAGGAATTGTCAATCATTCAACTTCAAAACCGCCATAAAAGCTTGCTGCGGTATTTCTACATTACCCACTTGGCGCATAAATTCCTGCGAAGGCAGGAATCTCAAAAAGCGAACTCCTGTTTTTGAGCTATTGACCTTTATATTTAATGCCATATAGAATTAAAGCTTTTCCAATATAGAGAAGTATATAGGATAAAGAATACTATTTTTATGGCCTTAATTTGGAACTGTTTTCTGAAGTTTGAGATTCCTGCTTTCGCAGGAATTTGTTAGTCGTTCAACTTCAAAACCGCCATAAAAGCTTGCTGCGGTATTTCTACATTACCCACTTGGCGCATACGCTTCTTACCTTTTTTCTGCTTTTCCAATAACTTACGTTTACGGGAAATATCACCACCATAACATTTAGCCGTTACATCTTTTCGGAGCGCCTTGACCGTTTCCCTAGCAATGATTTTAGCGCCAATAGCAGCTTGTATAGGAATATCAAATTGTTGTCTTGGTATTAATTCCTTCAACTTTTCGCACATCTTTTTACCAATATGATGTGCATTATCAGCATGAATCAACGCAGAAAGCGCATCAACAGGTTGTGCATTTAATAAAACATCTAATCGTACCAATTTAGATACCTTCATACCTATAGGCGAATAATCGAAAGACGCATAACCTTTAGAAACCGTTTTTAAACGGTCGTAAAAATCGAAAACAATTTCAGCCAATGGCATTTCAAATATCAACTCCACGCGTTCGGTAGTCAAATAAGTTTGGTTAACGATCATACCTCGTTTTTCGATACACAAACTCATGACATTGCCAACAAAATCAGACTTCGTGATAATGGTCGCTTTTATGTAGGGTTCTTCAACACGATTTACTGTGGTTGGTTCAGGTAGATCACTTGGATTATTAACTATAAAAGGAACTTCTGGATTTTTATTGGTGTAGGCGTGATACGATACGTTCGGTACTGTTGTAATTACCGTCATATCAAACTCGCGCTCTAAACGTTCTTGGATGATTTCCATGTGTAACATGCCTAAAAACCCACAACGGAAACCAAAACCTAAAGCTGCAGAGCTTTCGGGTTGAAAGACTAATGAAGCATCATTTAGTTGTAATTTTTCCATAGAGTTTCTCAACTCTTCGTAATCCTCGGTATCAACGGGATAAATTCCTGCAAAAACCATTGGTTTTACATCTTCAAAACCTTCAACAATATTAGTAGTTGGGTTGGCAAAATCGGTAATTGTATCTCCAACTTTAACTTCTTTGGCGGTTTTTATGCCTGTGATCAGATACCCAACATCACCCGCTTTTACACTTTGTTTTGCAACCTGAGTTAGTTTTAAAGTCCCAACTTCATCGGCATAATATTCTTTATCTGTCGCAACGAATTTTATTTTTTGTCCTTTTTTAATTTCACCATCAAAAACTCTGAAATAGGTTTCAATACCTCTAAATGTATTGTAAACCGAATCGAAAATCAAGGCTTGTAAAGGTGCATCGACATTACCTTTTGGTGCAGGAATGCGTTCAATTATAGCTTTTAAAATATTTTCGACACCAAAACCCGTTTTTCCACTAGCATGAATAACTTCTTCTGGGTCACATCCTAAAAGATCTACGATATCATCCGTAACTTCTTCCGGATTTGCACTAGGTAAATCCACTTTATTCAACACCGGAATAATTTCCAGATCATTCTCTAAAGCCAAGTATAGGTTAGAAATGGTCTGTGCTTGGATACTCTGCGCAGCATCAACGATTAACAAAGCACCTTCACAAGCCGCAATAGAACGGGAAACTTCATAAGAGAAATCAACATGACCTGGTGTATCGATAAGGTTAAGTACATATTTTTCGCCATCCAATTCATAATCCATCTGTATGGCGTGCGATTTAATGGTAATACCACGTTCACGCTCCAAGTCCATACTGTCTAAAAGCTGGGCTTGTTGCTCGCGAGCCGTTACCGAACCCGTTACATCGAGTAAGCGATCGGCTAAGGTACTTTTTCCGTGGTCTATATGTGCAATAATGCAAAAGTTACGTATGTTCTTCATGTCTCTTTCTAAGGCAATGAACTCGTTTAAAATAGTTCAATAAGTAATTTGCAAATATAATCGATTTCTTGTGCATTATTGTATCTATTATAATAATAAAACGCTCAACGATTTACGGTAAAACCACAACAAAATTTAAAAAACAATTAATACCTTGCGAGACAATTCAAATTCATGATTAATAACCTACGGTATTATTTAAGTATATGTCTTTGCACACTTTATGTAGTGGCTTTTGCACAAGACTTTTCAGTTACAGGACAGGTTTTAGACTCAAACAATGAACCTATAGCATTTTCTAATGTAGTGTTGTTAGCTGAAGATGGTAGTACTTTTATAAAAGGAACCTCAACCGATGATTTAGGTTATTTTACCATCAATAATGTAACTTCAGCCACCTATTTTATTAAAATCACCTATGTTGGATTTGAAGAATTTAATCAAAAAATAATCTTAAGAGGGCATTTAGATTTAAAGAAAATTCAACTTAACGAAATTCCTGAAAGTTTAGATGAAGTTACTGTTATTGCTAAAAAACCAACGATAACACGTAAACCAGACCGCTTAATTTTCAATGTAGAAAACACAGCTTTAACAGAGGGTTCTACGCTTAGTGTTCTTAAAAGCACGCCTGGCATTATAGTTTCAGAAGGCGGTATTACTATTAAAAGTTCGCCAGCCACGGTTTTCATCAATAATAGACGTGTGCAATTAACTTCAGAAGAGGTTATTACGTTGTTGGAAAGTGCACCAGCCAATAGCATAAAATCGGTTGAAGTCATTACAAATCCACCAGCAAGTTATGACGCTGATTCTGGTAATGTCATTAATATTATAATGAGTAAGAACTTGGTAACAGGCTATAGAGGGAGTGTATTTACCAATTATACCCAAGGGGTTTTTCCGAGATATAATGCAGGAACAAGCCATTATTTTAAAAACAATAAGGTGAACTTAAATGTGAACTACAGTTACACAAATAACAAAATTAATAGGGATCAAGACGATACGGTTAATTATTTGGATAATTTAAACGCTATTGATGAAATTTATAAATCTAGCGTGAATAGAAACACGTGGTCAGAGACCCACAACCTCAATCTAAATTTCGATTATTATTTAGATGATAAAAATACACTGAGCCTCACGAGTACAGGTTTATACTTGCCTTATTTTAAATATCAGATTAGAAACAATACCAATATTACAGATCAAAATCTAGCGTTTCAATCCCGATTTACGGCCGATAATCTGTCTAGGGATAACAAATTCAATATTGGAACCGATATCATCTTTAGACACGATTTTGAGAATAGTGCGAACCTATCATTTAATGCGCATTATACGATTTACAATTATGACCGTGACCAGAATGTGATCACGAATAATTTTAATATGAATAATATGTTTGTGAATAGGTCTGAATTTAACACTGTTTCTAATCAAAAAACCAATATCATAACTGGGAAAATTGATTATAATCTGCCAATAAGTAACACATCTCATTTTGATGCTGGCGTAAAATATTCGAATATAAATACGGATAGCGACATTACCAGATTAGATATTATCGGTGGTTCAGAAGTTGTAAATACAGCTAATACAGATGCTTTTAAATATGACGAAAAAGTATTTGCAGCATATTCCAATTATTCAAAATCTTGGGATAAATGGGATTTGAGTTTGGGCCTTAGGGTAGAGCAAAGTAATATAGAAGGCGAATCAGTAATATTGAGCGAAACAAATACCCAAGATTATTTTGGTTGGTTTCCTAATGCAAGTTTGTCTCATAAGATGTTAGAAGATATGAGTGTTTATGCAACTTATAAACGCAGTATCTCTAGACCCAGTTATACGGATTTGAATCCATTTACATTTTTTTTAAATCTAAACACAAAGGTTTTGGGAAATCCTAATTTAGTACCTACTTATCGAGACCATTATAAAATAGGAACGAATTTTTTAGAGCATTTTACCGTTGAAGCCTATTATATGAACTATGATGGTGATATTGTGGAGTTGCCTCGTCAAAATAATCTGACTAACATTATAGCTTTTACGCCTACAAATCTTGATAAAAAAGTAGAATATGGTTTCGATTTTATTTTCGATTATTACCCGACTAGCACTTGGAATCTTTATTTTGTAACCTCATTTTACAATATTTCTGAAGAAGCAAATTTTGGAGAAGGATTTGTGGAACAAGAGCAATGGTCTAATTATAGCATATTGATGAATAGTATGTCCTTTTTAAAAGATCAAAGTTTAAATGTTAATCTCACATTCACTTGGGTTGGTAAAAATTTACAACAATTTCAAACTGTTGGAGATCGCTTGATTTCAGAGTTGAGTGTTTCAAAATCCATTTTTAAGAAAAAAGGAATTATTTCATTAGCTGTTGAAGATATTTTTAACCTTCAAGACTATGACACCAGTACGAGGTATTTGAACCAATCGAGTTCTAGTTTTATTGATGATGATAATCGCTATATCAAACTAGGCTTCCGTTATAATTTTGGAAACACAAAGTTAAGTACCAATGAACGTACCACTTCAGCGGAAGAACGAGAACGACTTAAAGATTTACAGTAGATTCCATCTTATGCCGATAGCTATCAGGATTCCCCCAGACTTCGACTGTGCTCAGCATAAGCAGGAAAGGACTTTTATTTATTGAGAAAGCCACTATTAATTCAGCCATTCTGCTTTAAACAAATTGGTGTTTAGTCTAAATCCAACACACTATTATTTGAGTTAGAAGAATATACTAGATATTTCCCATCAATATTAATTAATTACAAATTGAAGGAGTTCCATTTTCGGCTTTGGCGGTTGTGCCGTTAGGTACAACATAGAATTGAAATTCTAGTACAAGAGTGGAAAATTGTGCTTTTAGGTACAAAAAATTGGTGTTTAAGTTAAGCTGAAGCTGTAGATACTTTTCGAAACTTACCGTAGCATTCACGTACAATTAGAATGAATCCCTACATTAATAAAGTTTAGTTATCAAAATAATGAGATTCCTTTTTTCAAAGGAATTTTTTAGTCCTGCCATTCTGCGATAAACAAATTCGTATCACGTCCACCTCCATTATTACGGTTAGAAGAAAACGCCAAATATTTTCCATCATTAGAAAATACTGGAAACGCATCAAATGTTTCGCCATGGGTCACACGCTTTAAATTCTTCCCATCAATATCGATTAAATACAAATTAAAAGGAAAACCACGTTCCGCTTCAAAATTAGAAGAGAATAAAATCTTTTCGCCAGAAGGATGAAAAAATGGACTCCAATTGGCATTTCCTAAATCGGTTAATTGTCTTAATTCAGAACCATCCGCATTGCAGATATAAAGTTCCATATCTGTTGGTTCTACTAAGCCTTCAGCCAATAAATCCTTGTAATCTTTTATTTCCTGTTCGGTTTTAGGTCGCGATGAGCGGAAAATTAATTTAGTGCCATCTGGCGAAAAGAAGGCACCTCCATCATAACCTAATTCGTGAGTAATTTGTTTGACATCGCTACCATCAATATTCATAGTGTACAATTCTAAATCGCCACTTCGGGTCGACGTAAACACAATTTTATCGCCTTTTGGAGATACGGTTGGTTCCGCATCATAACCAACTTCATTGGTTAGTTGGTTCACAATATTCCCTTCTAAATCAGCGACAAAAATATCGTAGCTATCATAGATTGGCCAAATGTATTTTCCGTTTTTTCTAAGTGGAGTATCAGGACAATCATCGCCACCAAGATGCGTAGAAGCGTAAATTATATGTTGGTTATCAGGAAGGAAATAAGCACAAGTGGTTCTGCCCTTTCCTGTACTGATCATTGGTGGTGCAATGCTATCCGTAAAGGTGTCATTGGCATCCATTAGAAACATTTGGTCGCAACCAACGTTCCATTTCTCATTATTGGATTGAAACACCAATTGCTTATCGTCAAAACTCCAGTAGGCTTCTGCATTATCGCCTCCAAACGTCACTTGTCTTATGGATTTGAAATGAGTTTCCTCTGGATAGATTAAAGGATTTTTTGTTTCCATCGTATCTATTTTGCTTTCAGAAGAAGTTTGGGACGTATTTTCATTTTTACAAGACGAAAACGTAACTAATAGAATTAAAACAACAATGATTCTGTTCATAACAATGAATTATAATAAGTGGCAATTAATGCCTAATTTTGGTCAAAAGTAAGATTTAGTGATGAAATGAGCCATATTCTACAGTCTAAATTACGTTGAATTTTTATGGCGAATTACATTTTACCGAATCAATTAAATGGATATTTTGAAATGAAAAAATTAGTCTTTTTATCGGTTTTAATAGGGTTACTATCGTGTAAAAATGAACCTAAAGTTGCCGAAAACAAAATAAAAGAGGACGTTACTTTTTTAGCTGATGATAAGCTTGAAGGCCGTCAAACGGGAACCAATGGCGAAGTTTTAGCTTCAGAATATTTGGTGAAACGATTTGAAGCTATTGGACTTCAGCCCAAAGGAACAGAAGGGTTTTTACAATCATTTTCGTTTAAACCCAAGACAGATCCACATAGCGAAGTAGAATTTACAACGAATGCAGACAGTACAATTACTGGTCAAAACGTCATAGGTTTTATTGACAATAAGGCTAAAAACACCATCGTTATTGGAGCACATTACGACCATTTAGGGTTTGGAGGCGAAGGGTCACTTTTTAGAGAAAAGGAAAAAGCCATCCACAACGGCGCAGATGACAATGCAAGTGGCGTTGCGGTGCTTTTAAACTTGGCAAGCCGATTAGTAACGCTGAATAATAACTCTGCAATAAAAGACAACAATAACTATTTGTTTATGGCATTTTCTGGTGAGGAGATGGGACTTTTAGGGTCTAACTATTTTTCAAAAAACCCAACGATTGAAGCCGAATCCATCAACTACATGATAAACATGGATATGGTTGGCAGAATGAAAGCCGACAGCACGTTGGCTGTTTATGGCACAGGAACCTCACCAATGTTTAAACAAACTTTGAAAGCGAATAACGATAAATTCAAAATAGTTGAAAACGAAAGTGGCGTAGGACCTAGTGATCATACGTCTTTTTATTTAATTGATATTCCGGTGTTGCATTTTTTTACTGGTCAGCACGAAGATTACCACAAGCCAAGTGATGATTCTGAAAAGTTGAATTATGAAGGCATGAATCTCATTTCAGACTATATATTCAATATTATTAGGGATTTAGATGATAATGGCGAATTAGCCTTCAGAAAAACAAAGAACGAAAGTGAAGAAACACCACGATTTAAAGTGGGCTTAGGCGTCGTACCAGATTATCTATACGATGGAAAAGGGATGCGAATCGATGGCACACGTGAAGACACGCCAGCCTTTAATGCGGGATTACAAAAAGGCGATGTTGTCCTAAAATTAGGAGATAGTACAATTACGGATATGATGAGTTATATGCGTGCCTTATCTGTTTTTGATAATGGCGATGAAGCAGATATCACGGTAAAGCGAGGCGAAAAAAACATTGAAACAAAGGTTAAGTTTTGATCTAAAAAAGCCGACTCAAAAAATTAACGTAAATTTGCCGTTCAATAAAAATCAATTCCCCTTTTAACATGAAAAAATTCTTATCGCTTTTCTGCCTTTTTGCAATGCTAACCGCTTTTACTTGTGAAAACGAACCTTTAGATGATGGTATAAACACTACGAACCCAGGCAATACCAACAGTGCATTGATTGGTACATGGAGTTTAACTGATTTTGATGTGACCCTTGGCAGTACCACAAGCTTTAATGGAGAATCTTTTATTTCGGATATTGAGATTCAAAGTACAACAGAAAATTATGTCTTAAACTTAACGTCGAGTAATTTTACGACTAATGGTAGTTATTCATATGATACCAATATTGTTGTTAATGGCGAAACTTTTTCATCTGAACCTTATACGCTAGAAAACGTTAGTGGAAGCGGATCTTATTTTACTAATGGAAATGAAATGACAATTGATGGTTCATTTTTTGAATTTGAATTTGAAGGTTCAGAAGAAACCTCATTAGGCGGTGAGCAAACAGTCACATTCTCAATTTCTCCAGATGGTCAAATACTTACATTTACTCAAGATGAAACGACATCTCAAACAGATCCTACAACAGGAACTGTAACGACTAGCACAACGAATTCTATTTCTAAATGGGAGAAACAATAGTCTATTTCTATTCTGGGATAAGTCTATGAATAGATTTTTAAGGTTAGCGCTATTATAATTGAACGCATTTAAGCTTTTTTATTGAGCAAAACCCTAAATGGTTTAAACACGGTCATTTTGAAAATATCCCAAACAGCAATTATTACTAAAATACACCTCATCATTTCTGTATGGATTGTAATTCCTGTTTCTTTAGTCTATGGTTTCAATCCAAGTTCTGAATTTGATATTCATTTAAATACCGTTGACGAGCATAATTTCTTCAAAGCTATAATGGGTTTGTATTTAGGCTTTTCTATTTTATGGATTTTAGGAATTTTTAAAGCCAATTTTTTAAAGATGGCTTTAATTTCCAACATCATTTTTATGTTAGGTTTGGGATTAGGAAGAGGGTTGAGTTGGGTTATTGATGGTACGCCAACTTTTGGTTATCAATTTGGCGTATTTGCGGAGTTGTTTTTAGGGTTTTATGGACTTTGGGCGTTAAATAGGAAATATTACAAAAAGCCGTAGCTTTGCATCAAAATTAAAACACTTGGTTAAAATAGGCGACATAGAATTACCAGACTTTCCATTGCTTTTGGCTCCAATGGAGGATGTTAGCGATCCCCCTTTTCGTGCATTATGCAAGGAACAAGGGGCAGATGTGGTGTATACGGAGTTTGTATCTAGCGAAGGTTTAATCCGTAATGCAGCAAAAAGCGTTATGAAACTGGATATCTACGAAAAGGAGCGACCTGTTGGGATTCAGATTTTTGGTGCCAATATGGAAAGTATGTTACAGACCATAGATATTGTAGAAAAATCGAATCCGGATATTATAGATATTAATTTTGGTTGTCCTGTTAAAAAAGTAGTATCCAAAGGTGCGGGAGCAGGAATCCTGAAAGATATCTGCCTAATGGAACAGCTCACTGCCGAAATGGTAAAACGCACCAATTTGCCAGTAACCGTAAAAACCAGATTAGGTTGGGATCACGATTCTATAAAAATTGTTGAGGTAGCAGAACGTTTGCAAGATGTGGGCTGTAAGTCTATTGCCATTCATGGTAGAACCAGAGCACAAATGTATAAAGGTGATGCGGATTGGAAACCGATTGCCGAAGTGAAAAATAACCCAAGAATGCATATTCCGGTTTTTGGAAATGGCGATATAGACACTCCAGAACGTGCCGCAGAAATGCGTGATGATTATGGGTTGGATGGCGCCATGATAGGACGGGCCACTATAGGAAATCCATGGTTTTTTAAACAGGTAAAGCACTTTTTTGAAACAGGCGAGCACTTGGCACCAATTTCCTTAGCCGAACGTGTGGAAGCCGCAAGACGCCATTTACAGATGGCCATTGATTGGAAAGGGGAAACGTTAGGCGTTTTTGAAACCCGAAGACATTATACCAACTACTTTAAAGGCATTCCTCACTTTAAGGAATACCGCATGAAAATGGTAACCAGTGACGACTCTAAAGATGTATTTGCTGCTTTTGATGAGGTTTTGGACAAGTTTTCGGATTATCAGTTTGTGTAGAAGCCGGAAGCACGAAGCATGAAGCATGAAGTTGATGTTTGTCTTGCAATTTCGATAGTTATTGAGAGTGAATTAAAGATGAATACCAATTTATGAAATTTCCTGAAAAACAATCGAGACAAGATTTGTCTACTTTTTTCTCTGCCAATCTCCGTGAAATCTTCGTAAATCTCAGCGTAATTTTTTAAGAACAGAGCTATACGTACAGATTAGTGCCAATTAGTGAAATTCGTGTCTGCTTTTTCTTTTTGATCTGTAAAAATCGGTGTCTAAAAACCTAACTCTGTATCAACCCGTGAGTAATCCGCTGAGAAGCGATCTTGGAAGCCACAATTCCCAAAGCAAAAATTGTAGCCAATACAATAAGAACATTCAAAAAGTTAATACGGACTGGATAAGCCAAATCTGGTGTTAGCATAACCAGTTCAAAAGTTTGCTGTAAAAACACCACCAATAACCCAATAGAAACACCAATAATTCCGCTAACAACAGTCATTAAACTCCCTTGTAAAAAGAAAATGGATTTAATGGTTTTAGTCTCTGTACCTAAGTTGAATAAGGTATTCAATGATTTCTTTTTGTCTAAAATCATCATAATAATGGCGCCAATGACGTTGAAAAGTGCAATAATAATAACCAAAGTAAAGATGAGGTAAATGGCCAGATTTTCAGTATTCAACATTTTAAAAAGCGCATCATTGAGCTCAGCTCTATTTTTTATATTGAATTTATTTCCATAGGCCGCTTTAAGTTGCGTTCTTATATTCGCTTCATCGGCATCAGGAGTCAATTTGAGTTCTAAAGCACTTAACTGTTCAGTATTATAACCCAATAAGCGTTTGGCGAGTTCAATATCTGAAAAGATGTAGTTGTTGTTCAGCTCCTCGTTGATTTCAAACAATCCCACATTATTTACATAAACCGAATTATAATAACCTTTAGGAGAACTCGCTTGTCCTTTTCCAATTTTAGGAACATAAAGCGACAAAGGTTTTAGATAATCAAGAATCCCGAAAGATAAATTATTGGAAATTCCCCAACCGGAAACGACCTCATTACTTTCAGGAGTAATCCAATTCCCTTTGGTAACCATGGTATCAATATTGGTAACGTTTAGGTAGTTTTTATCCACACCTTTTAAAGTCGCCAAGAGATTTTTATTTTCAGATTTAATGATGATGCGTTCCTCAATAATTTCAGAATAATTTGCAATACCTTTAATTTTTAAAAACGCGGCTTTATCATTTTCTGTCCATTGAAACGATTTGCCTTCCGAAGGCATTAATTTTAAATCTGGATCAACAAAAGAAGAAAACTCTAGGCTAAAATCCTTTAACCCTGCAAAAACTGAGAGTACAATAAAAAGAGCCGCAGAGGCAATAACAACGCCACCTGAAGCAATAAAGGTCATAATATTTATAGCATTGTTACTGCTTTTAGAAAACAGATAACGTTTTGCTATATATAAAGGAAAATTCACTTAAGATTTTTTACGCTTACCTAATAAATCTGGATTTTCGAGAGGATTATCTTCGCCCTTAAGTGAACGTTCAATACCATCAATATATTCTAAAGAATCGTCTATAAAAAATTCCAGTTGTGGCATGCGTCGGAGTTGATGACGTGTGCGTTGGGATAATTCGTGTCTAATAAGGGGTTTATTGGATCTAATACCTTCCAATAAAGGTTGTGCTTCTTTATTCGGAAAAATACTAAGATAGACTTTAGCCACAGATAAGTCCGTAGTGACATTCACTTTACTCACGGATATGATAACACCTCGCAAACCACCATCGGTAGCTGCTTTTTGTAACACTTCAGCTAAATCTTGTTGGAGGATGCCTCCTATTTTTTTTTGTCGTTGCGTAAATTCTTCCATAATAAAAAAGCATTAATCATCTGCAAAAGTAGAGGATATTTAAGGATTATCTTATTTTTGAGTGTAATTTATTAAGAAGGCTTCGGCGTTTTTAGGAATCTCAAATTAAAGATTCCCGATTTTTTGGGACATAGATATGAAAAAAATAGAACATATAGGAATTGCCGTAAAGGATATAGAGCGTTCCAATCAGTTGTTTAAATCTCTATTCGGAAAGGACCATTATAAGATTGAAGATGTGGAAAGTGAAGGGGTTAAAACCTCGTTTTTTAAGTGTGGCCCTAATAAAATTGAATTGCTTCAGGCCACAAATGAAGACAGTCCGATTGCAAAATTTATAGAAAAAAAAGGAGAAGGGATGCATCACATTGCTTTTGCAGTTGATGATATTGAACAGGAAATTGAGCGCCTGACCAAAGAAGGTTTTGCGATGATTCACAAGGAACCTAAACAAGGAGCAGATAACAAGTTAATCGCTTTTTTGCATCCGAAATCGACTAACGGTGTTTTAATTGAGTTATGCCAAGAGCTAAAGGCGTAAAACGATTTATTTTTCTTGTAGAGTTTTAAAATATGTAGTAATATTGCACTCGCTTTTAGATAAGCGTTAGGTTAACAGCAATGTTAATTGGTACGATAGCTCTTCACGATAGTCATCGGGAGGTTATAGCACCAAACGGTCCCATAGCTCAGTTGGTTAGAGCACCTGACTCATAATCAGGTGGTCCTTGGTTCGAGCCCAAGTGGGACCACAAATTGAAACTGCTTCATTTAATTGAAGCAGTTTTTTTGTTTAAGATCTTATTGTTTTGAGCTATAAGTTTAACCCGATTCTTATCTCGAAGCCCAAGGGGAAGTTCAAAATTGAACATTCAATAAGTAGATTGTTAATTTGTAAGGATTCAATTTTTAATAAAGAGAACAATTTTTGGTATTTACTCGAAATTACGAGAATGGAGATAAAGCATCTTTAGTCTAAACCATTTGTCATTTGCATTTGAAATAGTCACCGTAATAACTAACAGCAATGTTCGTTTGGTATTTCATCCTTTAAATAAATCTATCTGTGCTTAACAAAAACTGAATGTGTTCTTTTTCATAAGCATTCTTGTAGAGTGATTTTTCTTATTGCTTAATTTTTTCTGGTGGAAAATTGATTGTTCATTTTCAATATGAGGTGCAAACTAGCAAATAGTTTAATATGACCTTTTTTACGAACAAATCGGCTATTTACCTTCAATAGTAATCCACTCACGATCTATTATGTTTGCCATATCCTCAACTTCAGATATATTTGAATAGTATTTAGTGTAAATTTCCAATTCCGTATCTATAACCTTGGCTCCAATTTTAATAAATGGTTTATTTCTATTTAGTTTAACGGCATTGATCTTTCCTCCAATGGCATTTAACTTGCTGATGTTAACTATATAATTTTTAACAACTTGTTTGTTACTATATAATGCTTTTTCGTGTTTTGTTTTATGTGCTATTATAAAAGTTAAATTATCGGCATCCACAATATAATTGATATGTCCATAAATTTAACATTCTTATTAAGGGGATCCTTTTCGTAATAGCAACTAGAGATGGAATTGACTCCTGGCATTCCCATATAATAAAATTCATATTCATCATCCTTGGGCAGATCAAAAAGAGTTATTTCAATTTCAAACTCGGTTGAGCTACTTCCTTGAGAAAAAGCTGTCTTTGTAAAAAGAAGCACTGTGACAATTACAAACATTTTTTTCATATGGCTATTTTCTTGCTGATTTTTAACCGCGAATATTTACACGTTTTAACATCATTTGATTATAATTGAAGTATTAGTTTTTTTCTAAATAGAATTCAAAACCTTTGTGTATATCGCCATAGTTATATATCGTTCTTGCATCTGAATGTTCTTCGGGTTCACTTTTAAGCCATTCATTGTACCAATTTTCATCTGCAATCGGAAAGTCGTTATCTATTTGTAACGATGACTTATCAAAAATAAATGGTACAGTAAAATTATCGCAGGCGGCATAACTTTGTCTTTGGTAACCAAAGCAACCACGGGAAAATAAAATTAAAGTGTCTTTATTTTTAATGTCATCAAAATCATCTAATAAAAATAGACTGGTATGCTTTAATAAATGATATTCTGAGATCGCATTAATTTTTGAAATAGAGTCGTAAACTATTTCTTTAATTGTGTGTACCGGATAAAAGGTTTTATTCCTGCTCATAGGTATTACAGGACCATAACCACCACCAAAAGAATCACGAATAATCAGTGAATTAATGCTATCAGAAGCTTCTCGACTAATAAAGGTATTGATTTCTGGCAAACCACTAATGCTTATGGCAATAAACTGATATGTATTGTTATCCTCCCATAAGTGTTTTTCTATTTTCATTTCAATTTTCACGCTATCCTTAATTACTAAAGGTGTAGAAGGCTGTGCTTGTGTAAAATAGCTTGCTGCTAAGAATAATAGTGATATTAATGTCTTCATTTTAGTGTTTGGTAGTATTGTTTGTAGGTTCAGTTTGCACTTAACTTAGATAAAGCTATTTCAGTTAATTTTTTAATAACTGTATTGTTAATTATAAAATTCAACCCACACCCACAACTTGAACCCAATTTATGTTCTTGTATTATTGTAGTGTAATATTTTCCTGATTTAAAATAATTAAAATATTCAGAAGTTGTACCATTGCATAAACCCATAGACTCAAATGGATAACTGCATCCGTGTTCTGAAAAAATTAATTTGTTTTTGTCAAAATATAAATTGTAAGTAAAAGGAAAAGGATTAACTGGTAAAAGACTCTGTGTTTCTATTTCTAAAATTCTATTTTTATATGTGGTAATAATGACGCTACTTGAGTCAGGGTTTATTTTTTTATAATTCTCAAACAATTGTTCTATATAATCTACTGAAGCTTCGTTTTGTATTATATACTTACTGTCTTCATTTTTAATTTTATAGCTTATTTTAAATGGTATCGTATCTTTTCTAATATGGTCTTTGTAATAGTAGATTAAGCTGTCGATATGATTACGTTTTAAATCAACACTCTTCATATAACTGTCCTTAATTATTGCATCAGAAAAGACAGGAATTCTATCAATCTTTTTGTCTTGTGCGAATGAATTTTGGATTATCCACAGGAAAATTATTATTGTTATTATGGTCTTCATCTTGTATATTTTTTTACCCACCTACAACTATATTAGTTCATGTAAAAGATGTAATTCAATAACCCAATAGAAGAACTAAAAAACAAGTGCTTTACACTTATGGGTTGAACTCAGCAATACCTTTGAAATTAATAATTTATAAAACTTAATACTTGTAAATAATGGACATGCTATTTTAAGATTTAATAGGGTTAGATGTTTCTTAAAATCAATTTTTTCGTTCGATTTTAGGCAATTCTTTTAATTCTATAAGAGAACTAGGTCTTTGCAGTAAGTTTGCTTGTGGCACTATTTTGTAATTGTTTAGACCTGTAACCTCTATTGCAATAGGCTGCGCATTGACCTGTAATTGTTGGCCTAAATCAATATTGTTTAATTGCCATGCCTCTAAATTTCTTTCTAAAGCGTTGAAAAAAACAGGAACAACCTTAGTGTACGTGTAGGCCTCATTTCTATTGTTAGAAGACGTAATTTTAAAATAAAGATAGAGTGTGGTTGGTTTCATCAGTGTACAAGTATTACCGCCTCCTATGGTATGCCAGTGTTTTGCGATCCTATATTTGTTATTTAAAGTGTCTATTCTGTAAAATCCCAACGTATAATTTTCGCTGTTTTTTAGAGGTTCAAAAGCAGTTTCTTCAAAAAAAGTGATGGACAAGATGCTATCGGTGTTTCTTTTCAATCGAATGGTTTCAAACTGAAAATCTACTGTATATCCGCAATATACGCTATCTTGTGCTGTCGCATTATTAAAAAAAAGAATTGATAAGAGGGCAAGCACAATAGGTTTCATAATTTGTTTATTTTAATCCGTTTTGTGGTTATTGGAAGCTGTACCGCGTCTCCGTCATAGGTATTTATAATGTTGATTTTTAGGTTTTCGTACGAGTTCTCCTTATTATGTTTTTCTTGAGAAGCGATAATCACTTGAGCATCTTCCGTTTCAGAAAATTTGAAAGTTTTAATTTGTTTGCCAGTATAAGAGCTGATGCCTTTTGATATGAAATAAAACAGGTTTGACAGTACTATTTTTTCACTTTTTTTACCGTTTTTCATTAATTGTACTTTTCTGGTTTCAGAAAACTCCAATACCGGAAAGTCTACCCATAAGACATAATCATTATGGCCTTTTATAATCATTGCGTTTTCTTTCTTATCAATGGAATAATGTATGGTGTCAAAACTATTTCCAGATTTTTTATAATACCTAGGCGTTATATTTTTTACTGAAATGTCAGCATCAAAAAGTATTTTAAGTTGAAAGTTAGATGAGCTTGTTGCTTGGCTATAGCCAATTAAACAAAAATTTAGGGCTAAGAATAACAGTGCAATGTGTTTCATAGAAACTCGGTATTAATTTTTTATAAATTGATGCTTTTAAGTAACTCCTGTGTAAATTCAACATACTCGCAATCTTCTTCTTTTGTAGACAGATAAACATATCCTTTTGGTTTATTTTCAACATAATAAGGTAAAATAGCATCATTGAACTTTCCTTTTGCGTCATCACTCAACCAGCGTTTTGAATAGGTTGAGAGCGATATCCTAGCATTTTTATGACCTTTTACCTGAAAAAGCTCTTTTTGTTTTTTCGATAGTTTCTTTACTTGAGTTATTGTTACAAAATCTTCTGAAACAGGTATAAGTTTATCTTCGGAATTGATAACAACTTCCATCTTTTCTTTTGCACCTTTATTACTTTCTACATAAGCCGGCTGATATAAGTAAGAGCCTGGCGTAAATTGTAGTGTTGTCTCTGTAAACTCTGGCATCATTATATCATAATTAAAAATGATGATTTTCATTTCTTTATCATCTAAGGTGGCTACAATGGTTGTTATTATAGGAAGAAACACGCGCGTTGCCACAATTAAGTCATAGCCGTCTTTACTATGGTTATCATAAAAGGCAATTTCGTTTTCTACTAAATCCAAACTTTCTTTATAGCGTTGAAATCCTCTTGATGTTACCTCAATTACGGGCTCAAGCTTATTTTCTTCAATATCAATAAACCTAAATTTAAAAGTATCCGGTCCACGCAATTGTGCTGTGGCTATGGTAGTGAAAAGTAAGATGGCTATAAAAGTTAGTCTCTTCATTTTTTAATTTATTTTGTAAGTTAAGAAACGTATCGTATATACAATGCAATAATGAGTGAACGCTACTTTTGAATGAGTAAACCATTACTTTCTCACTTTAAATGTTATTTTATTTGTGACACCAACTGGCAAAACAAGGTAAAGAATAGTAAGTTTATCATAGGATAGACAAGTCTTTATTTTTAAAATCTAAGACATAACAATCCGAATCGGGAACATTCCGTATAAACCTTTCGAGACATAGGACTGCTTTTTTAAATAGTATATGTAATTCCAATCCTGTAACAATCACCAACTTTTCCCGACAAACCATAAAAAAACACGACGCCTTGAATCTAATTACAAAACCTATAACACCAGAAGATAAAGAAGCCTTGCTGCAAGCAAAGACGAGCATGCAGAATTTAGGTTGGGCCATACGTAGTGTCAATAAAATAGGGAATACCGTGGAGACTGGAGTTAAACATGTACCAGAAAAAGTACTGATAAAAGTGCAAAACATAACCCAATCGGTATTGCTAAAAATTATTAAGGCTAATTTATTGACCATAAAAAAGAACCAAACGTTTAAAAAGCCATCAAAAAACACCTACAAAGGAATTGTAACTGGTACAGGAGCTTTAAGCGGTTTTTTTGGGTCTACTACAGGTTTTGGTACTGCTATTTTTGCTTCTGAAGTTACAATTACCACTAAATTTCTAATGCGTACCATTATGGATATCGCTCGAAGTGAAGGCGAGGACATTTATACCTTGGAAGGCCAAATGGCCTGTTTACAAGTTTTTGCACTTGGAGGTGAGGCTGCAGATGATGATGGTATGGAAATGAGTTATTACACCACACGTATGGCATTAAATTCGGCATTAAACAATGTGTCAGCAGCAGGCATTAAAATGGGCTTGGACAGTTTGGTAAAGGGAGCAAGTGCTTTGGGTAGTAATGCAGTGGGTAATTTTTTGTCTAAAATAGCGACGAGGTTAAGTCTTCTTATTAGTGAGAAATTTTTGGCTCAAGCTGTTCCCATTTTTGGTGCTGTTGGTGGCGGTGGGCTTAATTATGTATTTGTAGAACATTTCCAGAAGATGGCTAGCGCACATTTCACGATTAGACGATTAGAACGGAAATATGGTGAAGCTGAAATAAAGTTAGTCTATGAAGAGATCAAAACCTCTAATGTATAGTTAAATGCAGCATTCTTAAAATCAGAAAAAGTAATAAAACTATACCTTGATTCGGTTGAAATACATTCTTTTTGTAATGATGTTGTGTAGATTTCCATAACCTTACCAGTTTATTTTATTATCAAAAAACTAATGGTTTTTCATCAAAAAAGATGAATGTTAGGTCTTTTAGGTTGAATTTACCATAGATTGAGTTGTATTAACTATCAAATTCAGAAATATTACCAATACATTAACACAACATAAAATGAGTTTCCCCCTATTTATAGGGTGTTGAGGCATTTAACGGCAGATCATGATCTTTTTCAGACGGTTTGGCTGTGTTTTTTAACATTTCACCTTATAATTCAATTTTTGGAGCGTAATTAATCTGATTTTTTGATCTATTGAGCTAAAAACCCATTGGTAATCAATGTTGTATGTAATTTGTAGTGGCACAATATAGATAAGTAGCCTACATATTAGTTAGATTTGAAACATATCATCTAAAAAGATACTGCTATATTCTTTTTAGAATTAAGGGATTAACTAATGGACAATTTATTACTATTTGCGCTATTATCATTTTTTGTGTCTTTTATTTTAGTATCGTTTCTGATTCCTAAAATTAGTTGGGTGGTAAAAAGTCGAGATTTAATTGATCACCCAGATCAAAGAAGTTCGCATAAGAGTTCTACACCAACAATGGCTGGTGTCTCATTTTTTCTAGTATTAATTTTTATGTTAAACGTTATTAATGCATGGGATACTGATGAAATTGGTATAAACTTGATTGCAGCGGCAGCTCTAATGTTTGCAATTGGATTAAAAGATGATTTAGTAGTTTCAACACCAAGAGCTAAAATCATTGGTGAAATTATGGCAATTTTTATTATAGTATTTTGTAATTGTCTACAGGTTAATTCTCTGCAAGGCTTTTTAGGGATTCAAGAGGTGTCCACCTTATTATCTACCGGTATCATTGTACTAATGATATTGACTATTGTTAATGCCTATAATATGATTGATGGAATAGACGGTTTAGCCTCTAGTATTGGTATTGTGATTTTTGGCGTTTATGGCTTCCTGTTCTATGTTGCTGGCGAATACTTTTATTTTCTGCTCTGTTTAGGTTTAATAGGAATCTTATTGGCTTATTTAAGATATAATCTGTCTTTAACCAAGAAAATTTTTATGGGAGATACGGGCTCATTGATCATAGGATTTTGTATTGGGTTTCTTTCCTTAAAATTTTTAGCCATGGACACATCACAAATGTCTGAATACACCTTTAAAAATGAAAATAAATTTATAATTATTGCTGCTGTTTTCTTCATTCCTTTGTTGGACACTTTAAGAGTTATCGGTGTGCGATTAATCAATAAGAAAAGTCCATTTAAACCAGATAACAATCACATACACCATATACTTATCAACCTTGGATTAACACATTTTAAAGCCAGTATGTTTTTATGCCTTCTAAATCTATTGATTGCAATAACGTTAATTATTCTATCAACAAATTTTGGTAGTTATATAATGTTAGGCTTTTTGATTATTTATTTCGGTTTCTTTATAGGCTTTTTTCATTTGCTTAGAATGAATTTTGAAAAAAAAATCACTTTTAGCATGTGATATCTGCTGTTTAATCCTCTTTTTGAGACTACAATCACGAGATTTCTTATGTTTATAATGAAGCTAAAATAGTACCAGATATTAAAAGAATTTAAACAAAATTGAAAAATTAAAACAAACAATGCTCAATAATAAATCAGTATTAATTACAGGAGGAACGGGTTCCTTAGGAAAAGCGCTTGTTGCAAATATTTTAGAAAAATGGCCAAATGTTAAACGTTTGGTTGTTTTCTCTAGAGATGAACAGAAACAGTATCAAATGGCTCAGGAGTTTCCTGTTTCAAAATATCCTCAAATGCGATATTTTATTGGAGATGTGAGAGACAGAGAAAGATTGGTTCGCGCATTTTCTGGCATTGATTATGTCATTCATGCGGCGGCTATGAAACATGTTCATATTGCTGAATATAATCCAGATGAGTGTGTAAAAACTAACGTTGGTGGTGCCGAGAATGTCATTCAAGCGGCCTTGCAAACAAAAGTAGAGCATGTTGTAGCACTATCTACTGATAAAGCTTGTGCACCAATTAACTTATATGGAGCGACAAAATTAACGTCAGATAAATTATTTGTTGCGGCCAATAACATTAGAGGTCAACATAACATCAAGTTTTCTGTAGTGAGATACGGAAATGTAATGGGCTCTAATGGTTCTGTAATCCCATTTTTCTTAAACAAAAAGTCTGAAGGCACTTTACCAATTACCGTGAAAGAAATGACACGGTTTAATATTTCACTTCAAGGAGGGGTAGATATGGTTTTACATGCTTTAAAAACAGCTTGGGGAGGAGAAATATTTATTCCGAAAATACCTTCGTATAAAATTACTGATGTCGCTGAAGCTATTGGTCCAAATTGCGAACACAAAGTGATAGGGATTAGACCAGGAGAGAAAATTCATGAAGAGATGATTACGTCATCAGATTCATTTTTTACGTATGATATTGATAAATATTTTGTGATAGTTCCGCAAACGCCAATGTGGAATATCAACGAATTTATTTCAGAATTTAATGCCAAATTGGTACCAAATGGATTTGCGTATAATTCTGGCACAAACACAGAATGGGAAACGGTAGATACATTGCGATCACTTATAAAAGAACATGTTGACCCTAATTTTGAAGTATAATGATGAAAGCCATACCATACGGAAGACAAAATATAACCGACGAAGACATTAAAGTTGTTATTGAAACTTTAAAGTCCGATTATTTAACTCAAGGACCAAGAATAGCGGAATTTGAATCTAACTTTGCACAATATGTGGGGAGTAAGTATGCCGTAGCCTTGGCAAACGGAACGGCGGCTTTGCATCTATGTACTTTAGCTTTAGGCGTAAAAAAGGGTGACAAAGTTATTACAACACCAATAACTTTTGCTGCTTCCGCAAATTGTGTACGCTATTGTGGAGGCGAAGTTGTGTTTTCTGATATAGATCCTGAAACGTATCTATTGGATATTAATAAGGTTAGAACACTTTTAGAAAATGCGCCAAAAGGAACTTACAAGGGAATTATTCCTGTTGATTTTGCAGGTAGAGCAAATGATTTGGAAGCGTTTAGAGCCTTAGCGGATGAGCATAATCTTTGGATTATTGAAGATGCCTGCCATGCACCAGGAGGTCATTTTAATAATAGTAAAAATGAAGTGCAATTATGCGGTAATGGAAATTATGCAGATTTAGCTATTTTTTCTTTTCACCCTGTTAAACATATTGCGTCTGGAGAAGGCGGAATGATAACTACAAATGACAAAGCACTTTACGAAAAACTACTGCAATTACGAACCCATGGAATTATAAAAAATAATGACGCCTACACAAATTCAGTTGAATTTGCTGGCGGAATAGAAGACTATCCAGGTTGGTATATGGAAATGCAAGACTTAGGGTACAATTACCGTATTACGGATTTTCAAGCGGCCTTAGGTTCTAGTCAATTGACAAGAGCGAATGAAGGCATTAAAAGAAGAAGAGAAATTGCTTCAACTTATTTTAGTGCTTTTAAAGATGAATCTTTTATAAAAGGACAATCGCGTGTGGTTGATGGCCATGCCTATCATCTTTATGTCATTGAAGTTGAAGACCGATTAGGCCTATATAATCATCTTAGAAGTAAAAACATAT
Source organism: Winogradskyella forsetii (assembly GCF_013394595.1). GTDB lineage: Bacteria > Bacteroidota > Bacteroidia > Flavobacteriales > Flavobacteriaceae > Winogradskyella > Winogradskyella forsetii. Next base: position 4,230,072 of record NZ_CP053348.1, on the reverse strand, counting down.
ACGCACAGATTCATTATATCCCTTGCCATTTAATGCCTTATTATAAACAATTTGGATGGAAAGAAGGTGATTTTCCACATTCGGAAAACTATTATAAACGTTGTATTAGTTTACCAATGTATCCAACACTTACAGATGTAGAACAAGACTATGTCATAAAAGAAATTAATTTATTTTATAGTGAAAAACATTGATTTTGAGTCCGAACGTTTAATTTACAAGAGGGTTTCAGCAGAACATGTGACTGATGCTTATGTCAATTGGATGAACGATCCTGAAGTAAATATGTACCTAGAAACAGGTGGAAATTACACTTTAAATCTTCTTAAAGCTTATGTAGAAGAACAATTTAAAAAGGACATCTATTTTTGGGCGATACATCTAAAAGATTCTAAAAAGCATATTGGAAATATAAAGATTGATCCTATTGACCTAAAAGCTAATTCTGGCGAATATGGTATTTTAATGGGTGATAAAATGAATTGGGGAAAAGGTTATGCGAAGGAAGCATCTCTGGCCATCATAAATTATTGCTTCGATGTCATAAAGCTAAACAAAATAACTCTGGGCGTTGTAGAAGATAATTCCAATGCTGTTTTACTCTATAAAAAAATAGGTTTTAAAATTGATGCGATTGTCGAAGGAACAAAACCGTATAATAACAAAATAAGTAACTCACTAAGAATGTCATTGCATGCCCAAAACTAATAGTCATAAATTTATTCTTGGAACCGTTCAAATGGGATTGAATTATGGTATCAATAATTCGAATGGAAAAGTGTCCCTAAAGGATAGTCTCGAGATCTTGGAATATGCTTATGATAATAGTATTAAGATTCTAGATTCGGCTGAAGCTTATGGAAATGCTCACCAAATTATAGGAACGTTTCACAAATCGCAACCTTCCAAATTGTTTGAAGTCATTACTAAATTACCACATCATTTCGATTCTGGCATTGAGGAAAAGGTTACTGCATACTTAAGTGAATTGCAAGTTACTCAATTGCACGCTTTACTATTTCATAGTTTTGACAGTTATCAGAAGAATATCAAAAATTTTGAAGTTTTATTAAAGTTGAAAGCAGATCATAAAATTAAACACATCGGTGTGTCGGTTTATAATAATGAAGAAATTGAATCGGTTATTTTAAACGATCATGTAGATATTATTCAAATTCCTTTCAACTTATTAGATAACGCTGCATTACGAGGAAGCATACTAGAAAAAGCAAAATCAAAAGGTAAAATTATTCATACCAGATCTGCTTTCCTGCAAGGTTTATTCTTTAAAGCTATAGATTCTGAAAATAATACCGTAAAGCAGTTAACTAAGGAGTTAAAGCAATTAAACCATATAAAAGAACAGAACGAAATCTCAATGGCACAGTTGGCTTTAAATTATTGTTTACAACAACAGGCTATAGATAATGTTTTAATTGGTGTAGATGCAAAAGCACAATTAGCAGATAATTTAAATGCTACTAATTATACGATTTTACCAGAAGTGATTAAAGAAATAGATACCATTAAAGTTAAAAATTCAGACCTATTAAACCCTTCTTTATGGGCATAAAAACAGTTTTAATAACACAAGCAAGAACAGGCAGTACACGCTTGCCTGGTAAAGTGATGAAAGCAGTGAATGGTAAAACATTGCTTCAAATACATCTCGAACGTTTAAAAAAGTGTACTAAAGTTTCAAAAATAATTGTCGCTACAACTGTTGAAGAAGCGGATAAAATTATATATGATAATGCCAAGAAATGGGGTTATGAAGTTTCAAGAGGTTCCGAAAGTGATGTTTTGGACCGATTTTATCAAGCTTTAAAAACTGAAAACGCAGACTGGGTTGTACGTGTAACTTCAGATTGTCCACTCTTGGATCCTTCATTGGTGGATGACATTATCACTTATGCGCACGCCAACGATTTGGATTATATTTCTAATGGTTTGGTTGAAACTTTTCCTGATGGACAAGATGTAGAAGTATTTAAATTTTCTGCTCTAGAAATAGCTTGGAAAAATTCTAAGTTAAAATCGGAACGTGAGCATGTGACACCATATATTAGAAATAATGCGGACGGAAAAGGCGAAAATATATTTACAACGATTAACTTTCCTTCTGAAAAGGATTATGCTCACATTCGAATGACTGTAGATGAGCCTAGAGATTTTGATTTGATAGAACACCTTATTCAAAAATTAGGAACAGAAAAGACCTGGTTAGAATATACAGACTATATTATAGCTCAAAATCTCACGAAGTTGAATGCTGGAATCATTAGAAACGAAGGATTTTTAAAATCCTTGAAAAAAGATTAAAAATGGGAAAAGGACAAGATTTATATGTAAAAGCCAAAAGCTTAATTCCTGGTGGTACTATGTTACTATCTAAACGGCCAGAAATGTTTCTGCCAGACCATTGGCCTTCATATTTTTCTAAATCTAAAGGCTGTACAGTTTGGGATTTAGATGGCAATGAGTTGTTAGACATGTCCATAATGGGTATAGGCACCAACACACTTGGCTATGGTAATGATGAGGTAGATGCTGCGGTTATTGAAACCGTTAAGAACGGAAACATGAGTACGCTAAATTGCCCGGAAGAGGTGTATTTAGCCGAAAAGCTAATGGAAATTAATCCTTGGGCAGATATGGTAAGATTTGCACGGAGTGGTGGCGAAGCCAATTCAATTGCCATTAGGATAGCACGTGCTGCTTCAGGAAAAGATAATGTAGCCATATGTGGTTATCATGGATGGCACGATTGGTATTTATCTGCAAACCACAATGGTGGAGATGATTTAAAAGCACATTTATTGCCAGGTTTAAGCCCTAAAGGGGTTCCAAAGCATTTAAAGAATTCGGTATTTCCTTTTCATTATAACAACTATGAAGAACTTTTAGATGTGGTTGAAAAGAACAACATTGGAGTGATAAAAATGGAAGTGATGCGAAATTTTGGACCTGAAGATAATTTTCTTCAAAAGGTAAGGGATTTAGCAACTGAAAAAAATATTGTTTTAATTTTTGATGAATGTTCTTCTGGGTTTAGGGAAACTTATGGAGGCATTTTCAAAAAGTTTGATGTGATACCAGACATGGTAATGTTTGGCAAAACCATAGGCAACGGTTATGCCTTAACTGCAGTTGTGGGTAAAAAATCAGTAATGGAGGCAGCACAATCTACGTTTATCAGTAGTACTTTTTGGACCGAACGTATTGGACCAACAGCGGCACTCGCCACATTAAAAGTTATGGAACGCGAAAAATCATGGGAAACAATTACAGAAACAGGAGCTAAAATGCAGAAAGGCTGGCAAGACCTGGCGAATTCTCATGGGTTAGACATCACAGTTTCTGGAATATCCGCAATGACGACTTACGGTTTTAACAGCGAAAACGCAGCGATATATAAAACATTTATCACACAAGAAATGCTTAAAAAAGGATTCTTGGCAAGTACAAATTTTTATGCCTGTACCGCACATACAGACGCACATCTAAATTCTTATTTTGAAGCTTTAGATGGTATTTATGGCACTATTGCTAAATGCGAAGCTGGCACTTTAGATGCGAGCACGTTATTAGAAGGTCCTGTATGTCACAGTGGTTTTAAAAGATTGAATTAATAAGAGATGAGTTTTACTTACCATGTTTTAAATAAGCAGCGATTCTCTAGTGGAAACCATTCCATTGTTCCTATAAGAATGGAGGATCGATATGTAATTAGAGAATGGCGTAACGAGCAAATGTTTCATTTAAGACAAAACAAGCTTTTAAGTGAAGAAGACCAAGACAACTATTTTAATACGGTTGTTAAAAATCTATTTTCCCAAGAGCAACCCGATCAAATCTTATTTTCTTATTTAGAAAATGATGAATGTATTGGTTATGGTGGCTTGGTTCATATGAATTGGATTGATAAAAATGCTGAAATATCCTTTTTGATGAAGACAGATATAAAGGGCAAAAACTATGAATCCCATATGATAAAATTTATGAGTCTTATTGATGAGGTCGCTTTTAAAGCACTTGATTTTCATAAGTTGTTTACCTATGCTTTTGATGTGAGACCAGAAATTTACCAAATATTAGAAAAGAGTGGCTTCCGTAAAGAAGCAACTTTAAAAGAGCATTGTCATTTTAATGGGGCATTTATAGATGTACTTATACATTCTAAATTTAAGACTTAAGATAGACTTGTCTCATTACTAACTATTAAATTAATAAACATGTTAACTTTTAGATATGCCTCGCTAAGTGATTCCGACTTATATTTTAAGTGGGCGAACGACGCTTTGGTCAGAAAAAATTCTTTAAATAGTGAGGCTATAAAGTTAAAGGATCATATAAAATGGTTTTCGAGTAAAATTGACAATCCAGATGTATTTATGTACGTTTTTTTAGACAGTGATAACGTACCTGTTGGGCAAGTTGTTATTGAGTTTAAGAACGGTTGGATTATTCTAGGACAATCTGTTGCAAAGGAACACAGAGGTAAAAAGTACAGTACAGAGTTACTAACTAAATCTACTAATGATTATCTAGAACAATTCCCAGAGCGTACAATAGTCAGTGTTGTGAAGTCAACAAATATACCGTCATTAAAAATGTCTATAAATAGTGGTTTTAACGTCTTGGAAGACGATGGCCTCAATGAGAATATTTTAGTGCTAAAGGGATGTCAGCAAAATGATGCAGAGTTCATTGATAAAGCAAAAAGACATTACAATTTAATTTAAAATTTAACAGACTATTACCATGGAGATCAACCCAGTACTAGATATAATAAAAGATAGGGTATTCATTATTGCTGAGCTTTCAGCCAATCACAATGGATCTTTAGATACTGCCATTGAAACCATAAAAGCAGCCAAAAGAGCTGGAGCAGACTGTATTAAATTACAAACCTACACAGCAGACACCATGACTATTGATTCTAGAAAACCTGGATTCACGATAGAAGGAACAATTTGGGACGGTAAAAATCTATATGAATTATACCAAGAAGCATACACACCATGGGAATGGCACGAAACGTTGTTTAAAACCGCAAAGGAAGAAGGCTTAATTTGTTTTTCTTCGCCTTTTGATAAATCTGCGGTCGACTTTTTAGAAAGTCTAGAGGTACCAGCCTATAAAATTGCTTCTTTCGAAATTACCGATATTCCATTAATTGAATATGTAGCCTCCAAAGGCAAACCTGTAATTATTTCTACTGGTATTGCCTCAACGCAAGACATAGAATTAGCTTTAAGTGCTTGCAAAAGAATGGGTAACTATAATATTGCAGTTTTAAAATGCACGTCTAGTTATCCAGCACCAATTGAAGAGGCAAATATGACAATGGTCAAAGATATTGCTGAAAGATATAATGTTATAAGTGGACTTTCAGACCATACAATTGGCAATACAGCACCTGTAGTAGCCACTTGTTTTGGGGCAAAAATAATTGAAAAACATTTTATTTTAGATCGTTCTGTTGGTGGCCCAGATGCGTCTTTCTCAATGAATGAAGAAGAGTTCAAAAATATGGTTGATGCCGTTAGGGAAGCAGAAAAAGCAATAGGCTCAGTAGATTACAACCTTACTGAAAAACAAAAAAAGGGAAGAGATTTTAGCAGATCGATATATGTAGTTAACGATATAAAAGAAGGGGAAATATTAACTGAGGAAAATATTAAAAGTATACGTCCTGGTTATGGAATGCATCCTAAGTTTTATAAAGAAATTCTTGGAAGAAAGGCTTCGATGAATTTAGAAAAAGGGGATCCTATGAGTTTTAACGCTATTGCGAAATAATGAGCAAACTCTTAAACATTATAAAAACAGCGTTAAAGAATAAGGTTGTACTATTTATATTTAGTCGCTATGGGACTTACCTAATTCACTTTATCAATTCACTTTTTATTGCCGTATATCTAGGGCCTTTTTATTTAGGTATTTGGGGTTTTATTACCTTAGTTACTTCATACATGAACCACTTAAGTTTTGGTATTGCAGATTCCGTAACAGCTATTATCTCTGTAAATAAGGATAAGGAGGTTTATGTCCAGAAGGTTATTAGTACTGCGATTACTATGCTCTTAGCACTTTCTGTTATAGCTATTTTATTATTTTCTATAAATGCGGTTTTTAAATTAGATCTAGGTAATAAATACAATTTTTCGACCTACGCACCCGTAGTTGTTTTAATAGGCGTCTTAGGATACTTTAATACGCTTTTTAATCATGTTTTCAGGGTTTACGGTAAATTATTTGAAATTGCGTTTAGCCAAACTGTTTTTCCAATTTTAATGTTGCTTGCTATTATACTTTTTAGAAATAAAGAGTTGCTATGGGCAATGGTATTTGCAAATTTCTTAGCCTTTTTGTTGGCATTTATCTTGTACCTAATTAAAATGCCAGTTAAAATAAAACCTATTTTTAATTACGATTTATTTAAAACTATTCAAATAAAAGGATGGCACTTATTCGTTTATAATACGTCCTTCTTTTTTATTGTGATCTCTACGCGCACACTTGTGAGTGGTTTTTATAGTGTAGAAGAGTTTGGTTATTTTACCTTTGCTTTTTCCCTTGCAAATGTGATGCTTTTATTGCTTCAATCTTTGGCATATTTAATATATCCAAAAATGTTAAATCGATTTGCAACAGCCAACCATGATCAAAACACTGAACTCTTAAAAAAACTTAGAGACGCCTATGTAACAACGTCGCATTTGCTTATTCATATCGCTATGTTAATTTTCCCGGTGTTTTTGTTATTATTTCCTCAGTATATTAAAGCTTCAGAAGCATTTAAATTAATAGCCTTATCCGTATTGTTATACACAAATTCTTTTGGCTATTCTGGTCTTTTGGTTGCTAAAGGGTTTGAAAAAAGACTAGGAAAACTTTCATTTACTGCGCTCATTATTAATTTAATTGCCGCTTTAGTTTTAATAAAGTTTTTCCACGTAGCTTTTACATTAGTGGTTTTGGCAACAATGATTAGTTACTTTTTCTATGTCTATATGGTTGGTAGAAAAGGGAGAAAGATGCTAGAATTAGATACATCTGTTATTGCCGTTGTTAAAGATATTTATCCATTACGATTGTTAATTCCATATGTATTGAGTTTAGTCTTGATTCTATTTTCGGTACCAGATCATTATTTAATTCTTTCATTAGTTTTATTTTTAATTCTCAATCTGAAAGTTTTATTGAATTTAAAGAGTATTGTAAAATCAATTATTCTCAATCCTAAATTTATTAATATTTAAAAAAGGCTTAAATCATGTTCGGAAGAAGAGAGGAGGTTGCCATGTCGGTAATAAATTTAGTGGATAATTACAGGAGAGATCTTAAATACTATCTTAAGTTTTTGTTTAGTAAAGATTTGAGGCAAGAATTAAATAGAACTAAAGCGTTACAAAATGTACATAAAGGTAAAAGGTGTTTTATAGTTGGAAATGGACCATCCTTAAAACATCATAACTTAAATCATTTGACTAATGAGTTTGTATTTACTGTAAATTACATGATGAAGAGTAATGATTTTAAAACCCTAAATTCAAATTATCACTTATTCTTTGATCCTATTGTCTTTGGATTAGACCCAACAGTTGAAGAGGATAAAGAGAAAATTGATATGATTGATGGTACTTTAAAATCGAATCCAGATATGACCTATATCATTCCTTATCGTCGTAGAGCAAATTTTATAAAATTATTTCCAAAGCATAAATTTAAGTTTATCTATAATTATAAAACATTCACACCACAATTAAAAAACCCGTCTGAGCTTCATCGTATTACTCCAGGATTTCAGAATGTAATTATATATGCTATAAACTCAGCTATTTATATGGGATTTAAAGAAATCTATTTAATAGGTGTAGATATGACAGGGTTCTTGGAGCATTTTGAATACAATAAAGTCAACAATCAATGGGGACATTCTTACACTAAAACGGAAGAGGAAATAGCCTTAATTCTAGAAACCCTTAAAAAGAAGAATATTGATAACGAGTTTTACTTAAAAACCTACGGAAAAACATTAGAGCACTTAAAATTAATGTTCTCAAATGCAACTGAAAAAGGCGTAAAGCTTATGAATGCTTCAAATCATGGTGCTATCGATTTCTTACCACGTGTGCAATACGATGCTTTATTTTCCGATAAAAGTCAAATAACCAATTAAGTTTAATGAAAGCCATAATTCATAAAGACAATTATTTAAGTCACCTCATAGGTTTGACTCTTGTTCTTATGGCGATAAGTGATATTTTGCAATCTAAAGAAGTCATACTCGTTAGTGCATTATTATCATTTGGCATTTTTATATTATGTTTTCCGATGAAGGAGCGATTTTGGTTTTCGGAAGCTATGATTTTTGTGGTTTTCTTAATCGTAATGTCACTCATAAATCTCTTTTTTACCGAAAACGGGTTAGGTGGGTCAATTACGTTAATGGGTAATTTGCTCTTGGCCTATGTCTTTATTTTATTAGAGAATAAAAAGTTGACTTTTTGGGTTGTGTTATCATATGCAATTACCATAGGTTTCATAGCTTATAAATTATTCATTATAAATGCAGATCCTAATGAGATTTATGAAGGTTTAAGTAGAAATCACGCCGGATTCGTGGTTGTTTTTTGGACAGGATTTTTAATGTTTTATTTAAAAATCACCTATAATCTTTACCTATTAATTTTCCCAATCTTTGGACTAATACTTTCATTTTTCTTGTTCGGAAGGACTAGTTTAATTGTAAGTGCATTATTAGTACTATTGGTTTTCTTTTATAAATTCAGGAAAAACAGGGTTATACAATTTCTATTAGTCTCGGCACTAGTTGCCGTTTGTTATTACCTATTTCTAGACTTTGGGGATAAACTAACATCTGACACTAATTTAGGAGCGGGCTTGGACACGCCACGATGGGAGTTGTGGAGAATTTATTTGGAACACATTAATTTTGTGAATTTATTTACAGGAGTGGATGTATCTGTTTTACCTATGTATGACCAGTTTAGTGGAAATCCTCATAATTCCTTTATTAAATTTCATTCTAGAGCTGGTATTGGTAGTATTGTTTTTATCATTTTATTTTTCGTTTCTATTTTCAAATACATTAAATATAGGCATTATTATATCTTATGGCTTCTTTTACTTTTAACCATAAGAGCCTCGTTTGACGGCGACATGTTTGTTGGGAATTTCGACTTTATATTTTTAATTATAACTTTTTATTGGATTAAAACAGATTAGTATGACTATAGATTTCTCTATAATAACAGTGGCCTATAATAGCGAAAAAACTATTGAACGCACTATTAAATCAGTTTTGAATCAATCTTTTCAAAACTATGAATATATTATTATAGATGGGAATTCAAATGATAAAACCAATGCTATTATAAATCAATATAAAGAGAAATTTAAAGGCGGTATAATACATATTTCTGAACCAGATAAAGGGATTTATGATGCCATGAATAAAGGTATTGCTTTAGCAAAAGGTAAGGTAATAGGATTGTTAAATTCTGATGATTATTATTATCATAACACCTTGGACATGGTTTATGATGCTTTTCAAAAAACAGACCAAAGATCAGTTTTAACAGGAGAGCTCATATTTAAAAGCGAAACGACAGAACAGTTGCTGAGAACAAGTAAAGCGCGATTTCTACAGAAAACAAAGCATTATAAAAATGGTGTTAGGCATCCTGCAACCTTTGTCCCTAAAGTTATATATGACGATGTCGGATTGTTTAATTTAAATTATAAAATAGCATCAGATGCAGAATTGATGTACAGAATTTATAAAGCGCAATACGAGTTTGTATTTATAAACAAACCTTTACTGGTTATGTGCGATGGAGGCGCTTCAAACACCAAAGGGCTTTATAAACAGCTTGTCCATGAGAATAGATTGTTTTTAAAAACCTATTGCCCAAATATTTTTTCTAGACTTTTTTATATCTCTTCTGCGAAATTAAGACTTGCAACTAAAGAGGTTATGGCCAATCTTGTATCCAAATATAGAAAAATCGAAAATAAATAAGTCCTTCTTAAACAATGAAAAAAATAATTTTCCTTACGAACTATAAAAACATTATTCCACAACGGAGTAATGAGATTGAAGGGTTAAAATTAAATATTGTTTCAGACGTATTAGAGGCACAAGGTTTTCATTGTGAAGAAATGTCAATTAACGAATTTGTTTTACAATTAAATGAGCAAGAAAGCATTGATGGTGTTTATTTCTTTTATACCAGCAGTCAATATCCGATTTATAAGAGTTATATTCTAGATATTCTACTTCAAATTAAATTAAGAGGAGGGATCTTAATCCCTGAGCTGAGGCATTTTATATCGCATGAGAATAAAAATTTTCAAGAACTTGAGAAAGTCAGATTAGGAATTAAAAGTCCTTATGGTATTCCTTTTGGGACCTACGAAGAAGGTTTAGAGGCTTTGAGTAATACCTCTTATCCTGTGGTATTGAAGAAGGCGACAGGATTTAGGAGCAGAAATGTAAAGCTTGCTAATAACACAGAGGAAGGAAAACGAATACTTTCTAAACTGTTAGAACGAAATTTAAAATTTAACAGGGATAGCCTTTACTATCTTTATAGGAGATTTAAGAATAAAAAGCATTACCCAAGGAGGTTTGGAAAGATTATCATTCAAGAGTTTTTACCCAATCTTACTCATGATTGGAAAATTCTTGTCTTTGGAAATTGTTGTATCGGAGGGAAGCGTTTCGTTAAAAAAAATGATTTTAGGGCTTCTGGGAGTAAGTTGTATTCACTAGAACAAGACCCACCAGATAGCGTCTTGAGTTTTGCATTGAGGAACAAACAGATTTTAGAATGTCCTAATATATCCATGGATATTTCAGAAAATCAAGGAGATATACAATTATTGGAGTACCAAACCATGCATTTTTCCTTGTTGGCTTGGAAATCTATTCACTATTTTGAATTTGAGGATGGTAGTTGGAAAAAGAAATTAATAACTAATGAGCTCGAGTATTTTATGGGACTTGGAATCAATGAACATATAAAGAGCTTAGAAAACAATTCAATTTAGACTATGAGAAAAATTATATTTCTTACTAATTATAAAAATATTATTCCGCAGCGAAATCATGAGATAGAGGGTTTAAATTTAAAACTCCTCGCAGAAGTCTTAAGGGCAAATGATTTTCATTGTGAGGAGATTACAATTAACACATTTATAGAACAATTAAAAGAGCAAGAAAATATAGAAGGCGTTTATTTCTTTTACACAAGTAGTCAATACCCAATATATAAAAGCTTTATTCTCGATATTCTTGTTCAAATAACATTGAGAGGTGGAATATTAGTACCTGAGATTAGACATTTTCTAGCTCACGAAAACAAAAATTTTCAAGAGCTAGAAAAAGTAAGGATTGGTATTAGAAGTCCATATGGAATACCAATTGGAACGTATGACGAAGGTGTTGAAACGCTCAAAAAAGTATCGTATCCCACTGTCATAAAGAAGTACACGGGTTTTCGCAGTAGAAATGTAAAACTTGCAAATAATATTGAAGAAGGCAAAAAAATACTATCTAAAATGTTGGAAAACAACTTTCAACTTAGTCTTGATGGCCTTTATTACATTTATAGACGGTTTAAGAATAAAGAACACTACCCTAAAAAATTCGGAAAATTAATTATTCAAGAATTCGTACCAGACCTAACTCACGATTGGAAAATATTAGTATTAGGCGATAAATGCCTGGGTGGCAAACGCTATGTGAGAAAAAATGACTTTAGAGCTTCAGGAAGTAAGTTATACGAAATGGAAGAAGATCCACCAGAAATCGTACTAAGCTTTGCATTAAAATGTAAGCAGCAATTAAATTGTCCTAACGTTTCTTTAGATATTTCTGAAAAGAATGGGGATTTACAATTGTTAGAATACCAGACAATGCACTTTGCAATATTGGGAGGAGATCCGGATTATTATTTTCAGAAAGACCAAGAAATTTGGCATAAACGAGAAATAACTAAAGACATAGAATACTATATGGGAATTGGTATAGTTGATTATATAAAAAATATCGAATAAAACGCCCAAATATTGAATTAATCAAACAATTAAGATTAATAAAAAAGAAATTAAAAGCCTATGTTTAATTTTAATGAATTTATAAAGCAAATTGCCTCTAAATCCCTTTTTGGGACACTGTTGTATGCGAAAACAAGAGCGATATATGAGAAATTTATGATGCATAGATTTACAGATTATGACTATATAAAACACACCTATAAAAAGAGATTTGGTCACGCCATTAACCTAAAAAACCCTCAAACATATACTGAAAAGTTACAATGGCTGAAGTTGTTTTACAGAAATGATAGTATGCCCATTGTTACGGATAAATATGAAGTGCACTCCTATTTATCTAAGTTGGGATATAAACATTTACTCAACGATGTCATTGGTGTATATACCAATGCAGATGATATTGATTTTGACACATTGCCAAAATCTTTCGTAGCTAAAGCAACTCATGGCTGTAGTTCTAATTTAATATGCAAAGATAAAAATGAGTTAGATTGGAGTAAATGGCAAAACATTATGAATTCTTGGTTAAAATTAAATGTGTATGCATTAGGTAGGGAATGGAACTATAAAGACATTAAGCCTAGAATCATAATAGAAAAATTGATTGAACATCAACCGCTCATTGATTATAAATTTATGTGCTTTAATGGAGAACCAAAATATTTACAAATCAATAATGATTTAGACGGAGTTCACTATGTGGATTTTTATGATATTGATTGGAATCGGGTAGATTTTACGTATAATAAATTCAAAAAGTCCAATCACGTTTTACCAATTCCTCCACAATTTGAAGAAATGAAAAGACTTGCGACAAAACTAAGCGCTCCATTTCCTTATGTAAGAGTTGATTTTTACAATCCACCTGGTAAAATTCTTTTTGGGGAGTTAACATTTTTCCCAGGAAGTGGTTTACTTCCGCTTATTCCAGTAAAAAATAATTATGATCTTTTATTGGGTTCACAGCTAAAACTGCCCACAGCAAACCATAATTTGCTTTTACTGAACAAGTAAGCCCAAAACACAACACATTTTTACCACAACACTGCCACAACATTTCGTGAGAAAGGTTGAATCTTCTGCATTTATATGAATTTATTTTAGGTGATCAATAAATTCGTACATCGATGGAATTTGCTGTTTATAACCCAAAAAACGCAATTAATCCCAATAATATGTAACTGGCTGAAAACGAAACAATTTCAAAACGTGCTGTATTTAATTTGTATGGGTTGAATTTACTTAAACCACCTGTTTTTGGACTAACTTGATAACGACAAAGTAAGTTTAATTAATCCCTTAATTCCCTCTGTTATGATATCAGTAATTATGTCCGTTTACAATGCCGAGAAGTATTTAAAAGAGGCCATTGATAGTATTTTAAACCAAACGTATCAAGATTTTGAGTTTATAATTTTCAACGACTGTTCAACAGATAAGTCAACGACTATTTTAAAACAGTACGAAGAGAACCACCCAAAAATTAAAGTTATAAATAACACAGAAAATTTAGGCCTCACTAAAAACTTAAATAGCGCAATTGCTATTGCAAATGGAGAATATATTGCAAGGATGGACGCTGATGATGTGTCAAAACCAAATAGGTTTGAAACGCAGATGGCTTTTTTAGCAAAGCATACACATATAGATATTTTAGGAACCTTTTCCAATGATATCGATGAAAACGGTAAAATTAGGCGAACGCGAACCGTACCTGTGAGACATAGCGATATCATTGAAATGCTACCAAAGCTTAGTCCCATATCTCACCCAACAGTAATATTCAAAAAAGCGAGTTTGGCTAAAATAGGATTTTACAATCCTAAATACAGAACGTCTCAGGATTTAGAAATGTGGTTCAGGGCAGCAAGTGCAGGTTTAATATTTCATAATATTCCTGAATACTTATTTGAATATAGAGTCGATACGACGTTTTTATCAAGAAAAAACTTTCAATTTAGATGTAATGATTGTAAACTAAGATTAGAAGGTTACAAACGCATTAAATTGCCATGGTACAAATATATTTATGCGTTTATTCCATTGGCATTGGGAATGGTACCTAATTCTATCTATATGCAATTAAGAAGATTGGATCCGAGATAATTTTATGTCGTGTGCTATTCTAAAGGATTTTAATTTTTAAATAGGTTTTTTCAACCCAACATTACATTTTTTACTTTTTACAAGAAGAGTAAGTAAAAAATAACATTAATAATACATTGAGAGCTTATTAGGCTGAGGTTAAAAAAAGAAACCACGCAATGCTTTAATAGAAGATTCTCAGGTAATTTATATAATATTAAACTACCACAGTTATACTTGTTTAAAATTAGTATTTAACTCAGCTTGGTTAACTTCAGAAAGATTAAAGTCGGTTAGGACTTTTACATTCATACGTTTTAAAGTCTCTATATCTTCAGGATTATAATTAGAATTTTCCCAACGGCTTATGGCATAAGCTCTAGTTTTTAAATATTCAATATAGTCCTTGGTATATTTATCCTCGACACCAAAGCCCATAAACAATGCTAGTCTAGGAGATATTGACTTCTTTTTTAAAAAATTAGGTAATCGTTTTGTTATACCAGGATGGAAAGAATGGTTTGGAAATAGAGAAATAATGTCTGCATTAGGAGAATGTGTTGTGGTAAGCTTCCAAATAATAACATCTCCAACTTCACTTTTTACATTAATAATCTTGCCCTTTTCAATACTCTGCTGTAGGTGTGATTCAGTCCTAAGGCACAAGCCTTTGGAGTGTTTAGAGTGATCTTGTAAATAAATTCCGAGCCTAAGTAGCGAATAGTCTTTATCCTTAAACTCTAGACTTTCTTTATTATCGCGATCTCTTGAGTCTTTATGAAACCCACTAAGTGAGGTGTTATAAGATAAGGTGCTATCACCAAAGTAAATTAGGCTGTTATGTCCCGTAGATTCTTTATAAATATCAATTATACGCTTATCTGTAATAATTTTTGAAAGAAATTTAGCGGACAGTAAATCGCCTTTATGGTCTTTGTCTTTCTCCGCATATTCTCTAAATGTTTCAATCTCTTCGTTACTGAATACATTTTTGATAACCATCCATCCGTACTTATCGATTTGTTCTTTTTTTGTCATAGTAATTTCATTTATCATATTAATTCACTCTACAGATTATTATCTAAAAATTCTTTTCCATAAAGATTTTTTTACATTAGTATTATCATAGCCCAATTTGTTATAATCGATAGCGTTCATTAATATATTCATGTTAGGTAGTCGATTCTTTTCGTGTAACATTTTTGGTACGCTCAGCAATCTTTCCGTTAAATAATTTGCTCTTATAGTGTATAAAAATAAATCGGCATAATGGGCTAGCATTAATGTATCAGAATCCGCATTTACAGCAGGTGTTTCAACTATGACATAATCGTAATTGGTTTTACCATAATTAAGAAGTTCTTCAAAACGATCGCTATTAAGTACCTCGGATGGTTTTCCAATAGTTACGCCAGCATCAATAATATCAAAATTTTGATCTTTATAGTGTGTTATAACGTCATTGGCTTTTAAATTTTCATCCGTTAAAAAATGAAACAAGCCATGTTCAGATTTTAATTTAAGGTAATGTGAAATTTTAGGGTTTCTAATGTTGGCTTCAATTAATAAAACCTTTTTGTTTAATAATGCGAATGAAGTTGCCAAATTAGTAGAAATAAATGTTTTCCCTTCTTCACTAATAGTGGATGTTATAAAAATGGTATGTCTACTTTCACCAGAAAGCTGATGGATAATATTTGTCCGCAATAGTCGAAAAGATTCTACAATATGGTCATTTTTTTTAGTGCCGAAAGAAATGATTCCTTTTTTAATATTAGCTTTCGGAATATCACCAATTAATGCGGCTTTGACTGTGTTTTTGACATCTTCGTAAGTGTTTATCTTATTGTTAAATAATGCTTTTAGCATAAGTATGAAAGCGGGTATAAGAAAACCCAACAGTAAACTTGATATTAACACTATTATTTTCCTTGGCGCAACTGGCACGCTACTTCCGTATGCCTTATCAATTATTATGGCATATGGTGCAGATACAGCTGCAGATATTGAGTTCTCCTCTCGTTTTTGCAACAAGTAGAGGTATAATGTTTCAATAATTTCTTGCTGCCTTGTAATAACTTTTATTTCTCTTTCTTTTTTTGGAGTCGAATAAATTTGGGAGTTTAATTTTTCCTCTTGTCGCCGCGCTTCGTTTAATGTAATTCTTAATGATGAGCGTTGATTTATTAAACTGCGGTCAATACTTTCCCGTAAACTTTTAATTTGATCATTCAAATTAAGAACAATTGGGTTTTCGCTATTTGCACCTTTCAATATCCTATTTCTATCTAATAATAAGTTGTTATATTTTATGGCGTTCTGATTCATATTGTCATCGAGCATGCCTAAATTATCGGGAATTAAGTCATCCTTATTAGTGGACATGTAATCAATGAGATAGTCTATTAATTTTATTTGTGAGTTTAATTCAGCTATTTGCTTGGTTAGTGAGGCGTTTGATGCTAACGTTATATTTGATTCGTAATCTATATTGCTGAGTTGATTTTCGGATTTATAGGTTTCAACACCTTGATCCAAACCTGTTAATTCTGCAGAAACATCATCTATTCTGCTGTTTAGAAATTCGTTGGTGTTTTTTGCGATAAGATTTTTATAATTAATGGCATCTTGGTTGTAATACCAAACTAAGCTATCTAACACTTCTATAGCTTTTTGTTTAATTGGATCTTGTAACTTGAGAATTAGCAGATTAGATTTTGGATTCTCAGCCGTTATTTCAATTCGTTTTTTAAATGAAATGGCAACTTCCTCTAACGGACTTATTTTTATCAATATTTCCGACTGTTCCTTTTTCTCTATTTGATTAGGTGTTACTATAATATCACCAAAATCCCAAGACATTTTCTCGCCAAAACCACCTGTACTAATTTTATTGCCGTTACTATCAAATAGTTCGTACTTATTGTTAGAAATTGATTTTATGGTAAAGGATGAATTTAAATTATTCAAGCCTTGGTCATTTAGCAAAAAATGAATTTTAAAAGGCATTTGGTCTTTATAAATTTCTTTGGTAACCAATCCATTTTTTACAAAATAAGTGATGTTCAGACCCAAGTCTTTGACGACTCTTTCAATTATAGATTTTGATTTTAATATGCCTATTTCCGTATCGATAGAAGTTTTAGGCCCTGCAAACAAACCTAAATCTTGGAAAACAGAGATCTCGGAAGTCGAGCCTCCATCGTTTTCTTCATCGTTTATTAAAATGGTTGACGACACTTCGTATTCGTAAGTCGCGAATTTTAAATAGGCAAAAGCCAGAGCCAAAGCTAAGGCAATTCCTATTAAAAAGAATTTCCAATAATAGCTATACTTTTTAATGGTATCCCTAAGATCAATTCTATCGCGTTGAAAGTCGTCGTCTTGGCTATCTATGTTTTTTTTCATAATATTTACCTAATGATAATAGCAGCGATAGAAATTAGAACAGATACAATCGATACAATAATATAAGAGTTTGGTCCTACAGAAGAGGAGTTAACTCTGGTTTTATTCGATTCTACGTAGATAACATCATTTTGAGCCAGAAAGTAATTAGGAGAATTAAATAATGCTCTATCGGTAAGGTCAATAGTTGTCAAAGTTCGTTTTCCGTTTTGCTCACGAATTAAGGTCACCGATTTGCGCTCTCCATAAATGGTTAAGTCTCCCGCCAGTGCTATTGCTTCAATTATAGTAATCCTTTCATTTGTTATGGTATACGTACCTGGCGAACGCACTTCACCTAAAACAGAGATTTTAAAATTTACAAACCGTATATTAATAATAGGATTATTTAAATACGGTCGTAGTTTTTTGTTTAGCTCTGCTGTAACTTGTTGAATAGTCAGGCCTGCCACTTTAATTTCTCCAAGCGAAGGAAAATTAATTTCACCACTTGCATTAACCAAATAGGGCAAAGGTCTAGCAACACCATTACCTTGACTTTCGTATAGGTTATAGGGAAGAGCCGCTTCTGGTTCTGCAGATGATACGTTGATATTTATAATATCTCCAAATTGAATTGTTGGCTCATAATTGGTAAAATTTTCATTTATTTCTACGCCTTCTTTTTTCTGAAAATAATCTATTTTTTTAGAGGATGCACACCCCATTAATGATGTGACGAGAATAAGAATTATAAATTTTTTTGTTGATTTGCCTTCAACTATTTTCGTTAGATTAAAATTCATTGTTTAGATTAATTTGAAGTAATTGCTTTCCTAATTTTTAAACATTAAAAAAAAGCTACTTATTACATTTGTTTTTCAGGTTTAAAGCTTATTAAACTTACCGCTTTTTAAAATTGACAAATAGACCATAAAATTAAACTATTTTCTCACAAACTCTGTTAAAAAAACCTCGTATAATATAGCGAATTCGCTCAATATCTATTAATTAACTATACAAAAACCATACAGTTTAATTTTTAGCTTAAAAACAGAATTTTGTTGCCATTTATAAGCGCTTTGGTCTTTAAGGTTAAATAGGTGTTCGGATTTAAATAAAATGCTTCGATTTTGTACATTCTGAAAACAATATATCTAAAACAGATAAATGTTTGAAGAAGGTTTCTCCTGTTTGATTGTATTTAATACAGTCATAAATTATGACATTCAATTTTATCGTTTTCCAAATAGTCTTTAGAGCCTTTATTTGCTATCAGGGTTTTGAACTTAGTTTTTTTTGCCTTGAACTTTCAAGTTTGAGGCTCTTATTAAAGTTGTTTTTATTTCTGGAAATTGTTGATATTTTGTAATTAATTCAATATTAAAATCCGCAATCGTATCCCAGTCATTTTCAGGTTCTTATTGAAATATACAAGGCGAAAATAAAACTCCAACATTTTAAAATAATATTTTGGTTTCGCTCGAAAACTATGGAGTTGAAAGCAAAAATTATAAATGCATTGATGAATCAAACACCTAAGTTGAACCAATTTAATTGTAAAAAAATGATAAATATTTTAGAAGGAATAATAAAACTGTTTATCTGTGAAATAATCAGTTAAATACGAATTTAAAAGCTTTTTAAAATTATACTAATAATCTTTTTAAGGGTGTAATGTTATTTTCGGCTTTGGTTATTTTCAACGTATTATAAAAATGACCGCTAAGTTTATTAGGATAATTGTAAAAAAATCGCTCATCAGAATTTTTAGTTACTTGATTCGGATGGTATAATGGTAATAAATATTATATTTGCGGCTATGTGAGGTTAAAAATGTAGCTATCTTCCCTAATTTGAGTTCATTTTTAGCGTTTCGTCGGAAAAATTTACCGTTTAAGGATGTTTTTTAATGAAATAAATTTTGATAGCTCAGTTTTTTTTTTACTTTTACACCTTATTTAGCAGAATGCAGAACAAGTATATATTAGCCTCAATATTAGTTTTTTTAGTAGGTTTCGGATCTATGGCTCAAGGAGGTACACCTCCTCCACCAATGCCTCCTCCACCTCCTGGACTTCCAATTGATGGTGGAATTATTGCATTATTTGCTATTGCCTTGACTTACGGTATTTATAAAACCTTCAAATTATCCTCTAAAAATGGGTCTTAATTTCTAAGTTCATTAAGTCGTTTTACGTATTTTCCGATCACATCGAATTCTAAATTTACTAAATCCCCTATTTTTAAATTCTTAAAAGTAGTATGATTATAAGTGTATGGTATTATGGCTACGGAAAAACTGTTCAATTCAGAATTAACAACCGTTAAACTCACGCCGTTTACAGTGATTGAGCCTTTTTCTATGGTCACATTATTCAGGTCTTTATCGTATTCAAAACTAAAAACCCAGCTACCATCTTTTTCAGAAATAGCCGTACAGTAGGCCGTCTGGTCCACATGACCTTGAACAATATGGCCATCTAATCGATCGCCGAGTTTCATGGCACGCTCAATATTTACAGGATGATTCTCTTTAAGTAAACCAAGATTGGTTTTATCTAAAGTTTCCTGTATGGCAGTAACGGTATAGTTATCACCTTCAATATTAATCACTGTCAAACAGACGCCGTTATGCGCTACACTTTGGTCTATTTTTAATTCATTTGTAATAGACGTTTTAACCGTAATATGAAGATTACCACCTTCTTTTACCAATTTGTTAATCGTACCCAGATCTTCAATTATACCAGTAAACATAAACTGTACTTTATTTAGTGAACTCAAATTAAGCTTTGTAACTTTGCATAGAGATTTGAAAGTGCAGGAAAACAATAAATTTTCTGGTAGTTTCTTATCCTAATTAATTTCACAAAGCTTATTTTGGGTTAAATTTGTGGTCGCAAAGTTAAACCCAAATTATGGAATATAACTTCGTTAAGCGAATAGAAATAATACGAACGTTTATTTCTGTTTGCATATCATTACAAATAAGATAATAAAAATTTATGAAGCAAAAATCGGTTATTGTCGGAATATCAGTTGGAGACCTTAATGGAATTGGGCCAGAAATTATCATTAAAGCTTATGAGGATCCAAGGTCCTTAGAATTGAGCACACCAGTGATTTTTGCCTCTGATAAGACCATGCTGTTTTTTAAGAACCATTTTAAAAGTAAAATCAACTTTTTTAATATTGAGTCCGCCGAAAAAGCTGCTCTTGGAAAAGTTAACGTGGTGAATGTTTGGAATGAACCCGTAAATATAGATTTTGGAAAAGAGGATAAAAAAATGGGTGAGTATGCCATAAAATCCCTTGAAGCGGCAACCAATGCCTTGAAAGAAGGAACTATTGACGTTTTGGTAACAGCTCCAATTAATAAGCACAATATTCAATCGGACACCTTTAATTTCCCTGGTCATACCGATTTTTTAGCGAAAGCATTAAATGGTAAAAGTCTAATGTTTATGGTCTCAGACGAATTGCGTGTAGGACTTTTAACTGATCACGTTCCTTTGAAAGATGCTAGTCAAACCATAACTGAAGACCTTATAAAAGAAAAACTGGCAACAGTTATAAAATCCCTAAAACAAGATTTTGGAATTAGAAAACCGAAAGTTGCTGTACTAGCTATTAATCCGCACGCAGGTGATAATGGTGTAATTGGCAATGAAGATGATACCATTTTGAAACCGACATTGGAAAAAATAAAATCTGATGGCGATCTGGTGTACGGACCTTATTCTGCGGATAGTTTTTTTGGATCTAACACTTACAAAAATTTTGATGCGATTATCGCATCATATCACGATCAAGGTTTAATTCCGTTTAAAACCATAGCTTTCGGTCAAGGGGTGAATTACACGGCTGGTCTAGATAAAGTAAGAACATCGCCAGACCATGGCACGGCGTACGAAATTGCAGGAAAAGGAATCGCTGACGAAAGCTCAATGAAACAAGCTATTGTTATGGCAATAAAAATTTTTAATCATAGAAAGCTACATACACATTATAGCCAGAACCCTTTAAAAAAGACCTCTAGATAATTTAAATCTGAGTTCATGTAATATTTGATTCCAGTTTGAATGAATTTTTATTCAATTCGAAACTATAATTTAGAGGGACTAACGAGTTAATTTGAGAAATTATAATGAGCATTTCAGAAAAATTCTTCAAATCCTAATGGAAACCCGAATAAAAGCAATCGTTTTTGCATAAAACCGTCAATTTTCAGGCTTCAAATATTCCCTTTTTTTAAGGTTCTGGAAGTAAATCTTACAGGAACTCAAGTTATAAACAAAATTTGTTGATATCTAGGCTTTAAGTAAGGAAAAATTTATATATTTGCACGCTCAAAATGAATGTGATAATGAAGGCATTAAAATCTTATACAATTCCTTTCGTAGGACTAAAAATAGGAGAGCACCATTTTGATTTTCAGATTGACAATACGTTCTTTGAGCATTTTGAATATGATGAATTTAATGCAGTTGATATAAATATTGACTTGAAATTCGAAAAAAAGTCAACACTTTTAGAGTTGCATTTTTCGGCAGAAGGTTTGGTAAACATCGATTGTGACATTACTAACGAACCTTATGACCAGTCCATCAGCGACAGTTTTAAGTTGGTTGTTAAATTTGGAAACGAGTATAATGACGATAATGAAGATATTTTGATTGTACCACATGGCGAATATGAAATTAATGTGGCACAATATATATATGAACTTATTGTTTTAGCCGTTCCTGTCAAGCGTGTTCATCCTGGTATTGAAGACGGTACATTACAGTCCGATATACTTTCAAAATTAGAAGAACTTAGTCCAAACGAGGACATCAAAACAAAATCATCAGAGGATATTGATCCTCGTTGGAATAATTTAAAAAAACTATTAACGGATAAATAACATTTAAAATGGCACATCCAAAGCGTAAAATTTCGAAAACAAGAAGAGATAAAAGAAGAACACATTACAAAGCTTCTGTACCTCAAATAGCAACTTGCCCAACAACTGGTGAGCCACACTTATACCATAGAGCTCATTGGCACGAAGGTAAATTATATTACAGAGGTCAAGTTCTTATTGACAATTCTGTAGAAGAAGAAAACGCAGCATAAGTATTATGCATGCATACAAGAAAACGCTCCTTAGTGAGCGTTTTTTTTGTTATTATTTTTTCAATAGCGCAAAAACCACTTACTTTGCGTAATAATTTGCCAAAAAATGCGAAAAATTGAATAAAACGGATCCGTTTTTGTCATTTTTCCATACTTTTAATTATCAAAATCCTAATAATGAGTAAAATCACAGCGGCAATTACAGCTGTCGGAGGCTACGTACCAGACTATGTTTTAACCAATAAGGTTCTTGAAACTATGGTTGAGACTAATGACGAGTGGATTACCACAAGAACAGGTATTAAGGAACGTAGAATTCTTAAGGAAGACGGAAAGGGAACATCGTTTTTAGCCATTAAAGCTGCCGAAGATTTAATTCAGAAAAAGGGATTGGATCCAAAAGAAATAGATTTGGTAATTGTTTGTACGGCAACTCCAGATATGAAAGCGGCTGCAACGGCATCATATACCGCAACACAAATTGGAGCAGTCAATGCCTTTGCTTACGATTTGGAAGCCGCCTGTTCTAGCTTTCTATTCGGTATGTCCACAGCATCAGCCTATATTGAATCTGGTCGTTACAAAAAAATTCTATTAATAGGTGCAGATAAAAATTCATCTTTTATTAATTATAAAGATAGAGCTACTTGTATCATTTTTGGTGATGGCGCGGGTGCCGTGCTTTTTGAACCGAATGAAGAAGGTTTGGGTCTGCAAGATGAATTGTTGAAAAGTAATGGCGAAGGTCGTGAATTTTTACAAGCGACTTATGGAGGTTCTTCATACCCTATAAATGAAGATACATTTAAGGAAGGAAAACACTATATTTTTCAAGATGGGAAAACGGTATTTAAAAATGCGGTTTTTAATATGGCGGATGTGTCAGAAAGGATAATGAAAAGAAATGATCTTACCAATGACGACATTGCCTGGCTAGTGGCACATCAAGCTAATAAGCGAATTATTGATGCAACGGCGAACAGAATTAATTTAGAAGACGAGAAAGTAATGATGAATATTCAGAGGTACGGAAACACCACTTCTGCAACGCTTCCATTATTATTGTTTGATTACGAATCGCAGCTTAAAAAAGGCGATAAATTAATATTCGCTGCCTTTGGTGGCGGATTTACTTGGGGCTCCATTTATTTCAAATGGGCCTATAATTCCTAACAATTACACTAACTAACAAATATCTAAATATTATGGATTTAAAAGAAATTCAGAACTTAATAAAATTTGTAGCTAAATCGGGCGCAAGTGAGGTTAAGTTGGAAATGGATGACATTAAAATTACCATTAGAACAGGTTCAGAAAACGACACAACCATTGTGCAACAAGTACCGATGCAAGCGGCTCCTGTTATGCAACAACAGGCGCCTGCACAACAAGCGGCACCAGTGCACGAAGCACCTTCTGGAACTGCAGCACCTGCGGCGACAGAAGATTCTAAATACATTACTATAAAATCACCAATAATTGGTACTTTTTACCGCAAGCCATCTCCAGACAAACCTGTTTTTGTAGAAGTGGGTACTGAAATTAAAGAAGGCGACGTACTTTGCGTTATTGAAGCCATGAAATTATTTAATGAAATTGAATCTGAGATTTCTGGCAAAATCGTAAAAGTACTCGTGGATGATTCATCTCCAGTAGAGTTCGATCAACCCTTATTCTTGGTAGATCCGTCATAACCCGATTTAAAATTCCAAAGTATAATTCCCAAGTTGTTGGAATTTGGAATTTGAAATTTTAAATACTTATAAGTTATGTTCAAAAAAATATTAATTGCCAATAGAGGAGAAATAGCACTCCGTGTTATTAGAACCTGCAAAGAGATGGGCATACAAACTGTGGCTGTATATTCTACTGCAGATGCAGAAAGTCTTCATGTGAAATTTGCAGACGAAGCTGTTTGTATCGGTCCACCACCTAGTAGCGAATCCTACTTAAAAATATCCAATATTATAGCAGCTGCAGAAATTACAAATGCAGATGCCATCCATCCTGGTTATGGATTTTTATCTGAGAACGCAAAATTCTCTAAAATTTGTGAAGAACACGGTATAAAATTCATTGGTGCTTCTGAAGAAATGATTGATAAAATGGGAGACAAGGCAAATGCCAAAGCGACCATGAAAGCTGCTGGCGTACCTTGTGTGCCTGGAAGTGAAGGCGTTATCAAGGATTTTGAAGACTGTAAGAAAGTTGCTAAAGAAACCGGTTATCCAGTGATGCTTAAAGCGTCTGCTGGAGGAGGTGGTAAAGGAATGCGTGCCGTTTGGAAACCAGAAGATCTTCAAAACGCATGGGAATCTGCACGTTCAGAATCTAAAGCCGCATTTGGAAATGATGATATGTATATGGAGAAGCTCATTGAAGAACCTCGACATATTGAAATACAAATTGTGGGTGACTCTCGTGGAAAAGCATGCCATTTGTCAGAAAGAGATTGCTCTATACAAAGACGCCATCAAAAATTAACAGAAGAAGTGCCTTCCCCATTTATGACCGATAAATTGAGAGCTCAAATGGGCAAAGCTGCTGTAAAAGCTGCCGAATTTATTAAATATGAAGGGGCAGGAACCGTTGAGTTCTTAGTGGATAAGCATAGAAATTTCTACTTTATGGAAATGAATACACGTATTCAAGTAGAACACCCAATCACAGAACAAGTAATTGATTTCGATTTAATTCGTGAACAGATTTTAGTTGCTGCAGGTGTACCAATTTCCGGTAAAAATTATACACCAAACTTGCACTCCATAGAGTGTAGAATTAATGCCGAAGATCCGTTCAATGATTTTAGACCTTCACCAGGTAAAATCACCACACTTCACGCACCAGGAGGACATGGTGTAAGGTTAGATACACACGTTTATGCAGGTTATAGCATTCCTCCAAACTATGATTCCATGATCGCAAAGTTAATTACAACAGCTCAAACCAGAGAAGAAGCTATTAATAAAATGAAGCGTGCTTTGGATGAGTTTGTAATAGAAGGCATAAAAACTACGATTCCTTTTCACAGGCAATTAATGGACCATCCAGACTATTTAGCAGGTAATTATACGACTAAATTTATGGAAGACTTTAAAATCCAAAAGGAGGTTGAAGAATAATTAAAAAACCCAAACTTTTTCAGTTTGGGTTTTTTACTTTAATCGTTGTAATAAAAATTAAATTCTGAAAGAGAACTTTCCCTTTTTTTAATTTATAGAATAAAAATATTAACTTTAAGGATTGTACAAAAACTACTAACTATGAATAAAAAATACATTATAAAAATCGCAACAATTATTGTTGCATTTTATTCTTTAACTGCTAGTTCCCAAGATTCAAATAACATTTGGAACCGTATTAGCGAATTAAAGGCAAAACAATCGAAACAAATTTCTAGAAAAATAGAACTTAAGAAAGAGACATTCTTTCAACTAAATCTAGAAAAGCTTAAAAATACCTTACACAATGTTGGGAATAGTGAGCACAAGGGACATACAATTATTTCTTTTCCTAATGCTGATGGTAAATTAAATAGATTTAAAATATTCGAATCATCTATTATGGAACCAGAACTGCAAGCTCAATTTCCTGATATGAGAACTTATGCAGGTCAAGGAATCGATAATCCTACTGAAATAGTAAGGTTTAGCATCACACCTAAAGGTTTTCATGCTATGTTTTTAGGAACATCTAATGGAACGCAATTCATTGACCCATTTACTGAACAAGGAAATATTTATACAGTTTATGCTAAGAAAAATTTAGAAGCGAGAAATTTTGATTTTGAATGCAGTGTTATTGATGATTCTCTTTTAGATAGAACTTACGAAGAAGCATCAAATATGGCAAGAAATGCCAATGATGGGATGCTAAGGAATTATCGTCTAGCAGTTGCTTGTACAGGGGAATATGCCACATTTCATGGTGGAACAGTAACAGGCGCGATGGCTGCAATTACCACAACTATCAATAGAGTTAACAGTATTTTTCAAAGAGATTTATCCATAAAATTGACATTGGTAGCCAATAATGATATCCTTATTTATACTAATGCTGCGACTGACCCTTTTACTAATGATGAAGAAGCTTTACTGATAGATGAAAGCCAAAGCGAGATAAACGCCTCTATTGGTTCAGCAAACTATGATATTGGTCATACATTTAGTACTGGAGCTGGTGGTTTGGCAGGTTTGGGTGTTACTTGTAATAATAGTAATAAGGCTAAAGGCGTAACAGGAATTTCACAACCCATCGGTGACGCTTTTGATATAGACTTTGTAGCTCATGAGCTGGGACATCAATTTGGTGCTCCACACACATTTAACGGAACGGTTGGTAGCTGTTCAGGCGCAAATAGATCTGCAGGGAATGCCTATGAGCCGGGAAGTGGTTCAACCATAATGGCCTATGCTGGAATTTGCGGTTCTGATAATGTACAAATAGGCAGTGATGCTTATTTTCATCAGAATAGCCTCAACCGTATTTGGAACCATGTTTTAAGTACAGGGTCTTGTCCTGTAAATAGAACTTCAACAGGAAATACAGAGCCAGTAGCAGATGCAGGACTTAACTACATTATACCTCAAGGCACTCCATATAAATTAGATGGAAGTGGTTCTTCTGATGTGGACGGTTTAGCTTCTTTAACCTACACTTGGGAACAATATGACTTAGGTCCAGCAGGAGTGCCTACAGAAACAACGGGAACTGGCCCATTGGTTAGGTCGTTTGAAGGCACATCCAATCCAATAAGATATGTTCCTAGACTTATCGATTTAGTTGCTAATGGAGGTATGTCAACCACATGGGAAAAATTAGCCACGGTCAATAGAAGTATTAACTTTCAACTAACCGTAAGGGACAACGATCCTATTGGAGGCCAAACAGACTCTGACCAAATGACCGCAACCGTAACGAATTCAGCAGGACCTTTTACAGTTACTTCCCAAAATGTAAGTGGAGTATCTTGGGATGTGGGTTCTACACAAACCATAACATGGGATGTTGCTGGCACAACGGCTAATGGTGTAAACGAAGCTAATGTTAACATTCTCTTATCGACAAATGGTGGAGTTACTTTTGATACCGTTTTAGTATCTAATACGCCAAATGATGGATCTCAAAATATTACGGCACCAAATGTAGCCTCTTCAAATTGTCGAATTATGGTTGAAGCGGCTAACGGTATATTTTTTAATGTTAATAGTAGCAAATTTACGGTTGGAGATGTTCCTTGTACCGTTTACGATTCTGGAGCCATATCAGTTTCTGTACCGGATGGAACAGCTCCTAATACGCCAGGATCTGCCGTAGGTAGTACAATTAATGTTCCAGATTCAGGCTCTATTTTAGACTTAAGGGTTTCTGTGGATATAACACACACGTATACTGGTGATTTACTGTTACAGTTACAGCATCCTAACGGGACTGATTTCGTTAACTTATGGAATAGATCATGTAATACAGCTGCATTTGCTAATATTGATATTACATTTAAAGATGGAGAACCAGAAATTAATTGTGCCAGCCCAACTGTTGGTCTCGCAAATCCACAAAATCCGCTAAGTGTTTTCAATAATTTAGAAATGAATGGCGATTGGACACTTGTTTTGGTTGATTTTTATAATGGTGATACAGGTGTTTTAAATAATTGGTCTTTAGAATTCTGTGGTGAGTCATTAGGTGTTGGTGAAAACGAACTAGACAAACTAAGTATCTACCCAAACCCAAATAACGGTGAGTTTAATATTGCCTTCAATCCAAGATCTGGTGAAGAAATTACTATTGGAGTTTATGATATCAGAGGACGCTCAATCTATAACAAAGTTTATAGTAGTGCGAGTAGATTTGAAGAAGTCATTCAACTTAATAATGCACAATCTGGAGTTTATATGTTAACTATTTCAGATGGAGCAGAAAAAGTGACAAAAAAAATAGTAGTAGAATAAGAATTTTAGTGATACTTTAAAAGCTCCTAATTTTAGGAGCTTTTTTTATACTATGAATTTATCGTATTGGGAAATAAAAACGTGGTTAACTAACATTGATTTTACAATTGTTGGTAGTGGTATTGTGGGTCTTAATTGTGCTTTGCAATTAAAAAAGCGTTTCCCAAAAGCTAAAATTTTAATTCTTGAAAAGGGAATGCTTCCACAAGGTGCCAGTACAAAAAATGCTGGTTTTGCTTGCTTTGGAAGTTTAAGTGAGATTATAGATGATTTAAAAAAGCACTCGGAAGACGCCGTCTTAGAATTGATTAAAAAACGCATCAATGGTCTTCAGCTACTTCGAGAAACATTAGGAGATAATGCCCTAGATTATCAAAATTTTGGTGGTTATGAATTGTTCTTAGAGTCTGACGACACGCTTTATAATTCATGTTTAAGCAATAAAGACGATATCAATCAACTATTATATTCCATTTTTAATACAGAAGTATTTTCTTTTAAAGTGAATAATTTTGGTTTCAAAAACATAAAACCAAATTACTGTTATAACCCGTTTGAAGGACAGATTGATACTGGCAAAATGATGAATGCATTATTGGATAAGGTTCAATCCTTAGGCATAAAAATCCTGAATAACACTAAGGTTGAAGAGTTGTCGGAAGATTCAAATGCGGTAAAACTTAAAACCAATCATTTCGATTTTACAACGAAAAAATTATGTATCGCAACAAACGGATTTGCCAAACAACTCAACATTCCGGAAGTAAAACCAGCCAGAGCCCAAGTTTTAATTACAAAACCGATAGATAATTTGCATATTAAAGGCACATTTCATCTTGACGAAGGGTATTATTACTTCAGGAATATTGATAATAGAATACTACTTGGTGGCGGACGAAACTTAGATTTTCAAACTGAAGAAACTACGGAATTCGGTCAAACAGAAATCATACAAAATAAGCTCGAAGATTTACTTAAAACCATTATTTTGCCAAATACGAGTTTTGAAATAGACCAGCGGTGGAGCGGCATAATGGGCGTTGGTAAACAGAAGAATGCGGTTGTAAAACAACTATCAAAAAATGTGTTTTGCGGTGTACGATTAGGTGGAATGGGAATTGCAATTGGGAGTTTAATAGGTAAGGAACTAGCAGATTTAGTAGAATAATGATGAAAAGGGTATTTCGTTTTTTAGGAAAATTAGTGCTTTGGTTTATCGTCTTGTCGGTCGGTTTAGTGGTATTATATAAGTTCGTTCCTGTGCCAGCAACGCCTTTAATGGTGATTCGTTATTTTGAAAGTACTAATGAGAACAAAATATGGAAACACGAATGGGTTTCCATGGAAAAGATATCAAAGAATATCCAGCTCGCCGCTATCTGTAGTGAAGACCAAAAGTTTATGGCGCACAATGATTTTGATATTGAAGCCATTGAGAAAGCCTACGAACACAACAAAAAAGGCAAACGAATTAGAGGTGGAAGCACTATTAGTCAACAAACCGCAAAAAATGTCTTTCTATGGCCAAAACGTAATTGGTTGCGTAAGGGCTTAGAAACGTATTTCACATTTTTAATTGAGACTATTTGGAGCAAAGAGCGCATTCTCGAAGTCTATTTAAACAGTATTGAAATGGGAAACGGTATCTATGGTGCAGAAGCTGCCGCACAATATTGGTTTAAAAAATCTGCTGCAAACCTAAATGCAAACGAATCTGCAGCCATTGTAGCTGTTTTGCCAAATCCAAGAAATTACAGGGCAAATCCTGCGTCAGCATATATTCAAAGACGACAACAATGGATTGTAAAGCAGATGCGATATTATGGTGAGTTTAATTTGAATACTGAAAAATGACTATAAAAGAAAAGCTATATAATCGATGCTTAGAATTTATTGATGAACGATTAACAACTGTAAATCATACCATTTCAGACATTCAAAACGCCTTACAATCCGAGACTAAAAGCAGTGCTGGAGATAAGCACGAAACAGGTCGAGCGATGCTACAATTAGAACGAGAAAAAGCAGGTCACCAATTGGCAGAAATTCAAAAACAGCAGCAAGTCCTTCAAAAAATAAATGTGGAATCTAAACATCAAAAAGTGACATTAGGTGCTGTGGTAAAAACAACTGAGGCTAATTATTTTATTGCTATAAGTGCTGGTAAAATTGAGGTAGAAACCGATTCTTATTTTGCTATTTCTGCAGCAACACCAATAGCACAATTATTAGTATCTAAACGTATTAACGATACTGTTCGATTTAGGGAAACCGAATTCAAAATTGTAGAAATACTTTAGAAAAACGTTAAACCTATTTCATTTTTCTCATTTCTAGCTTAACTTCACAAAACAATTATAGGTTATGAGAACTGGTTTACTTTCATTTTTTATCCTTTGCTTTTCAATCTCTGCATTTGCTCAGAATGCATCTAGCATTGATTTTAAGATTAGAAACTTTGGTATCAATGTGGATGGGCACTTTAATACATTTTCTGTCACAGCTGAATTTGATGAGGCCAACTCTGAATTAGAAAGTCTTTCCGGAACCATAAAGGTATCTTCTATCAAAACAGGTATAGATAAGCGAGACGAACACTTGAAAGAAGAAGAGTATTTTCATGTTAATAACCATAAACAAATTACGCTGAAGAGTGAATCGGTCAGTAAAGTTTCTGAAAATCAGTATAAGGTAAAAGCAAATCTTACTATTAAAGGAATTACCAAGGAGATCAATATTAAAGTGAATGTCGCTGAGGTTGATAATAGTTATAAAATAAGCTCGAATTTTGAGTTAGACCGCAGAGATTTTAAAGTTGGAGGCAGCAGCTTCGTCATGAGCGATACAGTAAAAATAAGTGTTGTTCATTTTCAGGAATTTTAAACCACAATGAACAAATTCGATGTGATTATTATTGGAGGAGGCTTAGCAGGATTAACAAGCGCCATCCATTTATCAAAAGAAAAGTTCAATGTATTACTTATAGAAAAAAACGCGTATCCAAGGCACAAAGTGTGCGGTGAATATGTATCAAATGAAGTCTTACCATATTTAAATTATCTCGGTTTCGATCCTTTTGAATTTGGCGCAAAACAAATTTCAAAGTTCGAATTAACCACACATAATAACAAAAGTGTTTCTTCGAATTTACCACTAGGTGGTTTTGGGATGAGCCGATATGAAATGGATTTTCAATTGTATCAACTCGCACTTAGAAGTGGAGCTGAAGTGTTTCAAGATTCAGTGAGTGATGTGATTTTCGAAAAAGATAACTTTCAAGTAGAAACAAAATCACAACAACGATTTCATGCAAAAATTGTGATTGGCGCTTATGGCAAGCGTTCAAATTTAGATGTACAATTCAACCGAAAATTTATTAAAAAAAAGTCGCCGTATTTAGGGGTTAAAATTCATGTGTCAGGAAATTTCCCTGAAGATAAGGTCGCTTTGCATAATTTTAAAGGTGGCTATTGCGGCGTTTCCAAAGTGGAAAACAATCATATCAACCTTTGCTATATTACTAATTTTAAGGCTTTCAAAAAACATAAGGCTATTGAAACATTTCAAGACGAAGTGCTTTTTAAAAATTCAGAATTGAGATCAATTTTCGAGAACTCAAAACCAGAATTCGAAAACCCGTTAACCATAAGTCAGATTTCATTCGAAACTAAAAAGCCTGTTGAAAACCATATCATTATGTGCGGAGATACGGCAGGTATGATTCATCCGTTGTGCGGAAACGGTATGGGAATGGCAATTAGAAGCGCGCAATTAGCATCAGAGTTGATTATTGATTATCTTCATGAAAAAATTGCATCACGTCAAACGTTAGAAAACCAGTACACCAAACGTTGGAAAAAAACATTCGGTCTACGCTTAAAAGCAGGACATAGCATCGCCTATTTATTTCGGCAAGATTGGTTAGCACCAAAACTTTTAACGGTTTTACACTGGTTTCCGTTCTTGATGCCACAAATTATAAAAATGACCCACGGAAAACCTATGACTGCTAAATGAACCTATTTATAAACACCACTTATCGGAGTAATAAAACTGAACTCATGGACGATTTCACCATGAAAGGTGAGTTGTTGCGAGACACCTTAGATAAGTTAG
This sequence comes from Winogradskyella forsetii, assembly GCF_013394595.1. GTDB lineage: Bacteria > Bacteroidota > Bacteroidia > Flavobacteriales > Flavobacteriaceae > Winogradskyella > Winogradskyella forsetii. The sequence continues at coordinate 4,197,319 of NZ_CP053348.1, read as the reverse complement.
GACGTATAAATAAATGGCTTGGTGGTAATCGTATTAGTATTAAAGGTATTGATGCGCTATTAAAAGGGCGACCTAAAACACAGACCTATACCATAGTAGATTTAGGTTGTGGTCATGGAGACATATTAAGATTGGTAGCTGATTTTGGTAGAAAAAACGGCTATAATTTCAAGTTAATAGGAATAGATGCTAACCAAGACACGGTTGATTACGCCAATGAATTATCCGCAAGTTATCCGGAATTATCCTTTAAAAATGAAGATATATTTTCTGAAAAATTTCAAGAAAAGGAATGCGACATTGTTTTAGCAACGCTTTTTTTACATCATTTTAAGGAAGAGGAAATTCTAAGATTATTATCAAATCTTTCAGATAAGGCAAGTATTGGCATCGTTGTAAATGATTTGCATCGTAGTGAAATTGCCTATGGTTTATTTAAACTATTAGGGATGGTTATTTCAAATTATATGATAAAACAAGATGGGCTGACCTCTATTCTTCGCGCTTTTAAACGTGAGGATTTAGAACGTATGTCAGAAACATTAAAACTCAAATCACAAATCAGTTGGAAATGGGCTTTCCGTTACCAATGGTTAATTAAAACTTAGATGTCAGTAAAGATAACAGCAGTTGCAAAACAACTCCCAAAATATACTAGGGAAACAAAGGATATCTTGCCTTTCGTAGAACTATGGTTAGAAGGCCAAGAGGAACGTTTTAAACGAAAAGTCCTAAAGATTTTCGAAAATGCTGCGGTTGATAGACGGTATTCTATCATGAATCCGGAAGAGGTCTTTTTAAAAACATCTTTTGAAGAAAAGAATGAGATTTACACAAAAGAATCCATAAAATTAGCGGAAGCAAGTCTGCTCAAAGCTTTAGATAAAGCCAGTTTGAAAGCCACTGATATTGACTACATCATCACCGTAAGTTGCACAGGCATTATGATTCCTTCATTAGATGCCTACCTGATAAACAACTTAAAAATGAAACAAGATATCGTGCGTTTGCCAGTTACCGAAATGGGTTGTGCGGCAGGCGTATCTGGAATATTATATGCCAAGAATTTTTTAAAAGCTAATCCGAACAAACGTGCTGCAGTCATTGCTGTAGAGTCGCCAACCGCAACCTTTCAGCTCGATGATTATTCGATGGTCAATATCGTCAGTGCTGCTATCTTTGGCGATGGTTGTGCCAGTGTCATTTTATCGTCTTACGAAGATGAAAAAGGTCCTGAAATTAAGGACGAAGCCATGTACCATTTCTTTGATGCCGAGCACATGATGGGTTTTAAATTGAAAAACACAGGATTACAAATGGTTTTAGACCAAACCGTACCACAAACCATTGCCGATCATTTTCCTAAGATTATCCATCCATTTTTAGAACGAAATGGATTGACCATAGAAGATATTGACCATTTAGTTTTTCATCCTGGAGGCAAAAAAATAGTACAAACGGTTGAAGATTTATTTGGCGATTTAGGCAAGAATATAGAGGACACAAAGGAAGTTTTAAGACTATACGGAAACATGAGCAGTGCCACGGTTTTGTACGTGTTAGAGCGTTTTATGGATAGGAATTTACCGAAAGGGGACAAAGGGATCATGCTCAGTTTTGGACCTGGTTTTTCGGCGCAGCGTATTTTATTGGAATGGTAATATGAATTAATACAGTAGAGATTTAAGTCATCCTAAATGGAGTGGTAAAATGTTTAGAGAATTTTAATTAGACTCTAGACCTTTCAGGTTTTATCCCGAAGCGTCGGGACTGAAAGGTCTGAAACATGAAGCATATATATGAATAAAGAAAACATCATAGAACTTTTACCCTATCAAAAACCATTTTTGTTTGTTGATGGTATCGATACGGTTTCAGAACATGGAATCACAGGACACTATACATTTAAAAAAGACGAATCATTTTATAAAGGTCATTTTAAAGACCACCCAATAACACCAGGTGTCATTTTAACCGAATGTATGGCTCAAATCGGTTTGGTTTGTTTAGGAATATATTTATTGAAAGATGAATTAAATGAAAGCATAAAACCGCAAATAGCATTAACATCCCATCAAATTGATTTTTATTTACCTGTTTTGCCAAATGAAAAAGTAACGGTAATTTCTGAAAAAGAAGTTTTTCGGTTTAATAAGTTGAAGTGTAAAGTGAAGTTATTCAATGAAAAAGACGAATTGGTTTGTAGAGGTTTTATATCTGGAATGATGAAAATTTGAAATAAAAGGTAATTGTGATGGGGCTTAGACAGGCTCAGACTGACAACACAGAATTCGATTGGCTATTATATATGAACAAAATTCATAATTTAAAAATTATCGCAATTAAGACCTTTATGTCACACTGAGCTTGTCGAAGTGTCGAAGTGCATTTTTAAAGAAGTAACAAAAAGATAATTGAGATGAGTCTTCGACAGGCTCAGACAGACAGCGCGGATTTCGATTGGCTGATAAATATAAATAGAAAATTTTAATTTAAAAATTATTGCAATTAAGACCTTTGTGTCACGCTGAGCTTGTCGAAGTGTTGAAATATAACTTTATACAAATGAAACAATACTATACCTATATATTACTTTGCTCTGATGGTACTTATTACACAGGTATGACCAACGATATAGAGCGAAGATTAATACAGCACAAATCTGGATATAGAAAAGACAGTTATACGGCTTCGAGACTCCCAATAGAATTGAAGTGGTACGTGGAATGTACCAATCCGTCAGAAGCCATAAGGATTGAAAAACAAATAAAAGGTTGGTCACGTAGAAAAAAGGAGGCACTCATTAATGAAAATTGGGATGATTTGGTTGCATTTTCTAAGAATTACAAAGAATTTGGAAATCAAATTAACGGAGAATAGTCCTCTACAGGCTCAGACGGACATTATAATTCATTTGTCATTTTAATAAGTCTCAAATTTTGATTATAAAATGAAAACAACTAGAATATATATGTCACACTGAGCTTGCCTGACCCGAACGCAGTCGAAGTGTTTATTAATGTACCAACTCTATTAAATATTAACATGAAAAAAAGAGTAGTCATAACAGGTTTAGGAGTCGTATCACCAAACGGCGTTGGAATAACCGATTTCACGGAGGCCTTAAAACAAGGTAAATCGGGAATCACGTTTCATCAACAGTTAAAAGACTTAAACTTCTCTTGTCAAATAGGTGGCATTCCACAAATTTCAGACGAAAAAAAATCAAAATATTTTACCGATTTACAATTGCGCGGATTCAATAGTTCAGGCATACTTTATGGTTGTATCGCAGGCATTGACGCATGGAAAGATGCTGGTTTTGAAATGAATCCTGAAAGTGAACTCGATTACGACACAGGGTTAATTTTCGGAACAGGAACCTCTGGAATTGAGAAATTCAGAGAAGCCATTTACAGTTTGGATGAAGGCAATGTACGCCGTTTAGGAAGCACAGTCGTTTTACAAACCATGGCGAGTGGAGTCAGCGCTTACTTAAGCGGTATGTTGGGTTTGGGTAATCAAGTCACTACCAATTCATCGGCATGTTCCACGGGAACTGAAGCTGTGATAATGGGTTATGACCGTATTTCTAACGGAAAAGCCAAATGCATGTTAGTTGGCAGTTGTAGCGACCATGGACCCTATATTTGGGGAGGATTCGATGCCATGCGAGTGATGACCTACAAGCACAATGACGCACCCGAAAAAGGTTCAAGACCAATGAGCGCATCGGCAAGCGGATTTGTACCAGGAAGTGGCGCAGGAGCTTTAGTTTTGGAATCCTTGGAAAGCGCTTTAGAGCGTGGCGCAACCATTTACGCTGAGGTTTTGGGCGGCGAAATCAATTCTGGTGGTCAGCGACAAGGCGGAACTTTAACTGCACCAAATGCTGAAGCCGTTCAACGTTGTATTACACATGCGATTACCAATTCGGGAATAGCGTCTAAAGCTATTGATGTTATTAATGGCCATTTAACGGCAACCTCAAAAGACAGCCTAGAAATTGAAAATTGGACTAAGAGTTTACATAGAAGCGGAGCGGATTTTCCGTATATAAATTCCACCAAATCCATGATTGGCCATTGTTTGGCTGCCGCAGGAGCAATTGAATGCGTGGCAAGCATCATACAACTTAAAGAACAATTTGTTGCGCCTAACATCAATTGTGACGACTTACATCCCGAAATAGAAGCGCTGGTAAGTTTAGATAAAATTCCAACTCAAAAAGTAGATTTTAAATTTGAAGTGATGGCAAAAGCGAGTTTTGGTTTTGGCGATGTGAATGCTTGTGTAGTGTTTAGGACGTTTAAAAAGAAACCTTAACATGTGTTTTTTTTCTGAAGCATGAAGAAAAAAACGTTTCGAGATGGTTTAGTAAAAACGGTTCTCGATACAATTTTCAATTTTTAAGAAAATGAAAATCACTCGAACGGACGTTTGGTTATTCATTTATAGCGTAACTTTACATAACAAAAATTAGGATCAAGTTTAATTAATAAGAATTCCAATTTCTCGGAAATGAATATGACAAACGAAGCATTAATCCCAAAGTTAAAAACCATCATCGCGCCTTATATCCAAGATGAGGAAGCGTTTAAAAATCTGACCGTGGATACCGATTTTGTGAAGGACTTAAAAATCAATTCCGCCAATTTGGTGGATATTATTCTTGATATCGAAGATGAATTCGATATAAGATTGGAAAATGAGGATATGGAAAAAATGCTCGATGTAAAATCTGCCATAGCGATTATAAATACGAAATTAAAAGCCTAATGGTTGGCAACGACATTGTTGATTTGGAGGAAGCTAAACGAGCGTCCAATTGGCAGCGCCCTCGTTTTTTGAATAAATTATTCGCGCCAAAAGAACAGCAACTAATTCATAGTTCTGAAAACCCCTTTTTTATGGTGTGGAGACTTTGGAGCATGAAAGAAGCGGCATATAAACTTTACACCCAACAAAACCCAAGTCGATTTTACAACCCGAAAGGTTTTGAATGCCAAATAAAAAATGAAGAAGGCAGTGTAAGATTTAAAGATTTTGATTGCCTAATTAAAACTCAAATCACTTCAAAATATATCCTGTCTGAAGCACGATTATTAGACTTTAAAATGACCTCAAAAGTTATTGATTTTGAAGAGCGCAATCCAAACATTCAAAGTGAAGTTACAAAAGCAGCTTTATTGAATGAATTCTCAAAAACCTACCAGATTTCGGTAGACGATTTAAAAATTGAAAAATCTGAATTTGGTATACCGACTGTTGTTTTTAATACTGAAAAATTTCAGGTTAGTTGGAGTCATCATGGTGGTTTTGGGGCTTATGTGGTTTAATGAAATAGACCTGTCAGGTTTTTGAAACCTGACAGGTCTGAATTTTCAAAGAAACTACCTTCTCTTTTTAGAATTCTTACGTTTATCTTGACGTCTTTTGTTTTTCCAAGGCGCATTCTTCTGCCAATCGCCAGCCATAATACATCCATAAGGCATCACTTCGTCAATCACTTTACCTAAACCAAATTCATCCATTTGCGTTCTAACGGCTTTGGCGTTTTTATAAGCAGATGGTAATTCGGTAATGTCAATTTCCTTAGAAAAGAACCGAACATCCAATCCTCGCGTTTCTTCTTTAAAGATTTGCATCGTAGAACCCGTTTTGCTTTTTCTATGTTGCGTTCTGCTCACGTTTCTACCTGCGCCATGTGGTGCGAAACCTAAATTGGTATTTGTGGTAGCGCCTTCAACGATTAAAACAGGTTCGCTCATATTCAAAGGAATCAATCGTGGGCCTGTAATATCTGGCATAAACTTCGCATCCAAAGGTGTCGCACCTTTAGCGTGGTAAAACAAATCACCATCCTTAAAAACGAAGTTATGCTCGTTCCAGTATCTATTTTCAATAGAAATCTCTAAAGTTTCAGCAACAGAATTATGCAATACTTCGTGATTGGTTTTTGTCCAATCCCTGATAATTTGAAGCGCCTCCCAATAAGATTGTCCCTCATCAGTTTCAAAAGGAATCCAAGCATTTTGCTTTTTGGTATCTGGCGATAATTCCTTTCTAAACCGTTCGGCAATTTTCATTCCTTTGGTGTACAGTCTTGCACCTGGACCTCTTGACCCATGATGTGTGACCAACATGGTGTTCCCCGTTTTTTTGGACGTACCAACAAACAAGAAATGGTTGCCATCACCTTGGGTTCCTAAATGAGACCTAGCAATTTGAATCATGTTGCCATCATTCAAGAAATAGTTAGATTCAAAAGCTTCTAATAGTTCCTTCGGAAATCTAAACTGTGAATCTCTATCGCGTCCACCAGGACCAAAATGGGTGTTGGCATGTGCGGCATCTAAAATGTCTTTAGGGTCTGCTTTCCCGAAATCAGTCAACATCACCGAACAGCAAATATCTGCGCTGTGCATTCCTGGATGAATGGCGTTTTTAGCTACTGCAACGCCACCAACTGGAATTGTTCCGTCTGGCCCAGCCGGACAAGCATCTGGCATAATGGCGCCATCAACTAATGTTGGTGTTTTCATTAAGGTTTGCATGGAATTAATCACCTTATCAACATTATCAATTTCCTCTTCATTTTCTGCTTTGATATTGATAGAAAAGTCAATAGGTGTTTTGTGCAATGTTATTGGGTCCGGCGATTTAAATTGCTCTAAATAGGTTTCCATTTCTTTTCCTTCCAATTTATTTTCGTTGATATGAGCAATGGCTTCTTTCATCCATTTACCTTGTCTGTAGCCTAAGGCTTTTAAATCGTGACCTGTTATTTTTGTTTTCATATTCATTGCCCACGAAAGTGGGTATCTTTTTAAGTTAATATTTATTCAATTCATAAGATTCCGCATCACACTTCGACTTCGCTCAGTGGGACAGTGCGGAATGACAGTAAACTTTCAAATACACTACAAATATGACAGTGTATTGCGCAATGTTTTTGCGCAGTTAAATATACTTATCATAATTAGACCTTGTAGGTATGGGTTTTTTCTTTCTGTTCATTTTGTCTTGATACAAAACGAACCAAAAAATCACAATCAAAATATAGGAAATTGCTAAAGCAACATTCACTTTCGGCACTCCGTGCTTGAAGCTGCGCTTCGCATCTACATGCCTTCGTTCATTATTTCTGAATTTTGATGATCAATTTTTCAAATTGATTCGGGACTCGCATTTTTGTATTGTTTCTTGCTTATCCTAACAACTTTGAATATTGATTTGCTTTTATTGGTCTCGCGTAAGCGATTGCAGCATTGTTGGAGCTCCTCGAAGAGAGCGACTGCGGAAAGCGCGACCCTCTGGAGCTTTTCAGCGGAAGAGGGTGACGCCATAACCTTACTTATTCACAGAAAAAATGTCTTTTAACTGTTCAATAACATTACCGTTTCCAGCAACTGTAATTTCGCCAATTTTATCAGCAATTTTCTCTACGTATTCCATCTCTTTTAATTTAAACAACATGCTGTTGTCTTCCATTAATTTTGCGGTATTTAACAAACTTCGTGTAGACGCTGTTTCTTCTCGTCTTGTGACCACATTAGCTTGTGCTTTTTTATTGGCAATCAATACTTGGTTCATGATGTCTTTCATATCACCTGGTAAGATCACATCTCTAATACCTGTATGTAATACGTTTACACCCAATTTGCTAGCTTGTGCTTTTACATCGCTTAAAACGGCGCCTGCAATAGTTTCCTTTTGCTCTAGCAATTCGTCTAAGGTATAGCCACCAACAAATGCTCTCAATGCTAACTGTAAGATAATATACAATTGCTTTTCGTAATCTTTATTGTGCATTAATGCCGTCTCAATAGCTGTGACTTTATATTGTGCATAGAAGTTAATACGAACGGTCGCTTTATCTTTGGTCAACAATTCTTGACCAGCAATTTCTAATTGCAATTGACGCATATCGGCTTTTGTGATTTTAATGGTTTGTTCGTTTTTCCAGAAATGGTAAGTCCCATGTTCTAAAATTTTAACGAACTCGTCATCAACAATCATAATTGCTTTTTCGAAAGCGGCAACTTCAAAAATTCTAATGTATTGACGCAATTGCATATTGCTGAACAAAGCTTTGCTAACGTTTTCTGTAATTTCGATTTTACTTAAATCTACAGTCACAAATTTGTAGTCTATTAAATCTTTCCAGAAGGTGTAACGGCCAGCTTTTAATACGCATTTAAAGTTGTTGTTTTCGTAAAGCAAAACAATTTCGTTATCATTTACCTCTACAACATGCAACATGTTTGCCAACGTCTCATCTTTGAGCAAGATTTCTAATGCTTTTGGCGCACTGAAAGCTTGTGATAAGTCGTATTTTAAGACTTGCTCTCTAAAGTTTATCCAATGTTTTCCAGCTGTGATTACACGAGCGTAATTACCATTTTTAAACACTAAACCTACTGTACCTGCATGAATTCTTACTCTATACATGATTTCTAATTTTTTTTCTATCCCAGAATAGCTTTTTGGTAATCCTGACCTTTCCGAAGGAAAGATGAATAGAATGATTAATAATTTATTTATAATAGAATTCTCCTCGTGAGAATGACTATTCAAAAGATCCCGCTTTTCAGCGGGATTAGTTTAACTATTATTTTTGAATTCGTCTTGATGGACTTTTCAAAAAAAGTTTCACTAACAACGCGAAAGAAAACCATCTTTTCAACTACGGAAATACTTGCGATTGAAAGTGGTTTAAGCATTGTTTTGTAAGACGATTTATCAATTTAGATTTACTTCAACCGCAAATCTTTTTTGACAAATGAATCTTTAAAAGAACACTCAAAGCAGCTTAAAATTCTGCTGTATGTCAAGGTGTTTTCTAGACTGCAAAAAACAAATTCATGCCCTTGCCAGTTTTAATTCACTTTGTTTTTGCCATTTTAAAGTGTGACGCACTTGGTGGTCTTTTTTAAAAGTTGACCTTCTTTATTAATGGATTATTAATCCATTTCAATTCAACATTAAAAGTGTTGTGCATTGCCGCTCTGCCACCACATTTCTGTGGGAAGGATTCGAACCTTCGTATTTGAAAATCTATTGTTCTAACCTACTGAACTATCACGCATAAAGCGTGAGTGGGAATCGAACCCACGACCGATAGAGTCGAGATCATTTATTTGGTCAAATGATCGAAAACCTCCAAGTCAAGTTGAACATAAAAACCTCATACCAAACGGTAAGGATCAATGCAATGGTGCCATGCAGAAACACCGAACAAGACTTGCTTGATGTGGAAGCAGTAGGACTCGAACCTACGCGTTCATTATGAAATCAGATTTACAGTCTGACGAGCCAACCAATTGCTCAATGCTTCCAATTTTGTCTGAGAAGCAGTCCCGAAACTTCGGGAGAACCTGCAACCTCTCGCATCCAAAGCGAGTAAACAGCCAATCGTTATCTTCCCAGTTATCTATTTTAAAGAACTTTTGTTAAGCTCCGCCAGCTTCCTCGTCTGGCGGAGCACTACTTAAAAAAGTCTGATTCCAAAGACTTCTTTCTTAACTACCGTACAAATATTTTACGCTGTTGCGCAATGTTTTTGCGCAGTAAATTTTATTTTTTCTTTTTCTTCTTTTTTTTGCTTTTTGATTTTTTCTTCTTTGGTTTCATTTTGTTTTTAACTCTAGAGATTTCTGAGTTGACATGATTGATGAATCCATCGTTATAACCAAAACGCTTCGCTTCTTTAAATGCTTTTATCGCCTTTTTATAAGCCTGAAGATTTTCGAAAAGTTGCCCTTGGACTAAGTGAACCGAACCTTTGTTTAAGCCTTTTACGGTAAAGGCGAAGTCAATTAGTTTTTGGGCTTCCTCATAATCTTCGTTCCAGATGAGTACCAAAATGTATTTTGAATACACTTTTTGAAAATCCATTTTGTTCGCCAAAGCTTCAGCATAATACTGCTTGGCTTTTTCAAAATCGCCAAATTGTTCGGCTTGCAAACGGCCCATTAAGTACAAAGCGTAAGCATTGTTAGCTTCGTAGGATAAGGCATAGTTTAGATTTTCTACGGTTTCTTCTAAATCGTATGGATAAGCATCTATGGCTTTAAGCACGTAATTGTTTAATAAATTCGTGTCCATTGTTCTATGTTTTGTTTCCTGATTTTCAGGATTTAATTAATTTTATAATTCAATTTTGAGATTCTTCGCTACGCTCTGAATGACAAATGAATTGAGTTTGTATAACTGTTTTTGGAAATGTGTTTAGCAGGTTTGCTAAATTCGAGATCCTGAAATAAATTCAGGATAAAAAAAATCCGAAACAGTTTTTAATTTGCTTCGGATTTCTCATTTATAAATTTGAAAAGTTTATCTAACGATAATCACGAAGCATCACAAAAGGCAGAATTCCTTTTGGATCGTTTTGATATGTTATAAATAAACTCATGGTTTTTAGATTTAATTCGACTTCCTTTTCTGTGGAATCAGTGCAAATATTTAGATTAATTTTTGAATTTTCAAAATTTATTTTTTCAATTTCTGAAAAATTGAGCCCTTAATACGAAGTATTAACTTTTTTTGAAAAAAGCAAATATTTTTTGAATTAAGGTTTCTTTTTTTTGTTTTTCAACTTCTTTTGTTGTCTTTTTTTGAGACTGATTTTCGATTTGAACAGGTGTCTCTAGGTACTCTATTTTCTTTTTTATTGAATCAAATTTTGAAAGGGCTTTTAAAGTGTTTTGAGCCAATTCTTTCGATTTTAAATTAAGAAGATTTAGGTCATTTCCTAAATAGCTTTGATATTCGTATCCTTCAAAATTATAATAAAGACCATAAAAATCCCATAGAATTAAACATTCAAAATCATTATCATTTATAATGCTCAAAATAGATTCAATTATCTCTTCAGGTTTGTTCGAATCTATTATTTTTTTGCAATTCTTTTCGAGTTTGATAGTTTCAAATTCTTTTTCGTTAAATATTTTTTTGGCAATTTCTAATAACCTTTTCGTTGCATCGTTTTCTTTGAAATTAATTGACACAATTTCAAATATTACAGACTTGCTAGATAAATTAGAATCTAAATATTCCGAATTATATAGCCATTGTTCAAAATCTAATATCGAAATATTTTGAACTAAGGCATCAATTATTTTAAGTTTTAATGATTCCATTACTCTAAATTTTAAACGAATTTGAAAAGCCTATACGCAATCTTTTTGCGCACTAAAAAAATTGTCAATATTTTAGAGAAATTATTTTCCACTATGGCAGTAAACAAAAACGCATTAATAAGATATAAAACCATTGATAAATGTCTTCAGAATAACTTTAGGCAATGGACCCTCAACGATTTAATTGAGGCTGTTTCTGATGCACTTTATGAGTATGAAGGTAAAGATATTGATGTAAGTAAAAGAACGGTTCAACTCGACCTACAAATGATGCGAAGTGACAAGTTGGGTTATAATGCGCCAATTGTGGTTTATGATCGTAAGTTTTATAAGTATGAGGATGCGGATTATAGTATTACCAATAGCCCAATTTCCAATCAGGATTTAACCAAACTATCTGAGGCCGTTTCGTTTTTGAAACAGTTTCAAGGGTTTTCCCATTTTTCAGAATTGGGTAGTATGGTTCAAAAATTGGAAGATCATGTTTATACGCAGAAAACACATGAGAAATCTTTAATAGACTTTGAAAAAAACGATAATTTAAAAGGACTGGAATATTTAGATCAACTATATCAGTTTATACTTAGAAAAGAAGCTATAGAAATAACTTATCAATCGTTTAAAGCACGAAAGGAAAGCACGTTTGTATTCCATGGTTATTTATTGAAAGAGTTTAGAAACAGATGGTTTTTAATTGGCAAAAGACGAAAAAATGAAGGCATTATGAATTTGGCTTTAGACCGCATCATAGCTGTTGAAAAGAGTGAGCAACCTTATATTTTGGACCCTAACTTTAACTCTGATAACTTTTATAACAATGCGATCGGCGTTTCTGTGAGTCCGACGTTGGAGCCAGAAAAAGTCCTTCTCTATGTCAACCATAAACAAGCACCATATGTGTTAACGAAACCCTTTCATCATTCACAAAAGCAGATAAGTAGAGACCATTATGGTGTGACTATTTCTTTAGATGTTCAATTAAATTTTGAATTGGAAAAAGAAATTTTGGGTTTAGGTGAAGGCATTAAAGTCATTGCGCCAGAACGCTTAAGACGAAACGTAAAAGAAAGATTATACGATGCCGTTGATGTTTACGAAACTGAGATTAATGATAAAAGTCTAAGAACTATTGCAAAGCGATTGGAGTATAAAGGTTTTGGAATTTTAAATCATGTATATTCAAAACGTGATATTAGGAAACTAAAATCTAAGTTTGATGCTTATTTTAAGGCTCATAATGAACAAACTTTTGGGATGCGCGAAGTGTTGATTAAAATGCCAGAATTAAAAGAGATTTTATTCAACAAGAATTTTAAAAAACTCATAAAATCAATAAACAAGAATGCATTTTTAACCAAAGCCATTTATTTTGATAAATCGCCCAAGGATAATTGGTACGTCACTTGGCATCAAGATGTGCCAATTAATATTTTAGAGAAAATTGAATCGAAAGGGTTTTCGTCTTGGACTAACAAAAAAGGAGTCATAAGTGTACGTCCACCAGAAGAAATTTCTAAAAACACATTTTCAATGCGTATTCATTTAGACGATACAACTTCTAAAAATGGTGCCTTAAAAGTAATTCCAGGTTCTCATAATAAACAACTGAGTACACAAGAAATTAAATTAATTAGTACTAATTCTATTCCTTTTGTGAGTGAAGTTGCTTCCGGAGGTGTTCAATTATTAAAACCATTAGTGTTACATGCTTCTTCTGAAACAACCGTTCAAAAAAGGCGTCGTGTATTGCATTTAGAGTTTTCTTCCATCGAACTACCTAATGGTTTAAGTTATGCCGAAAGGGAAAATTTATTTATTAATTTTTAAGAAAATTTCTTGACTAGGTTGAATTTGTTTTGAATGTTCAATAAAAAGAGATTCCGAATCATGTTCAGCTTCAATTAACCAAGAATTTCCATTAAAATAAGAGGTTTTTACAGTGGCTTTTAAATCCGATTTTTCAACAATTTTTATCTGATTGGCATATACAATACCAAAAGGAGCAATGACATTAAACTCTCCGAAAAAAGAAGCAATTATTGGTAATTTAGGATTTCTGTAAACATGTTGGGGTGTGTCTTTAGCTATGATTTTTGACTGATGAATGACCAAGAGTTGATCTGCAAACCCGAGGACATCATTTCTATCGTGCGTGGCAACGATGCACGAAATTTTATTGTCTTTTAGGTATTTAAAAACACTACGTCTGAGTGATTGCTTTTTAAAATTATCGATATGGCTAAATGGCTCGTCTAGTAATAAAATTTCGGGTTCTTTAGCTAAAGCTCTTGCAATGGCTACACGTTGTTTTTGCCCACCACTTAGCAGTTTTACTTTGGTGTTGGAGAAAGCTTCAAGCTCTACGACTTTTATAAGTTCATTGGTGCGTCTTTCTTTTTCCTCTGGATAAAAACGAGACAAATGTTTTCCTATGTTTTCTGCAACGGAAGTGACAGGCATGAGATCAAATTCTTGGGTTACGTATTTCATAAAATCGTAACCAACAACGAGGTTATATTTTGGGCCTAGGATTTCTTGATCTTTCCAAAAAATGCGTCCTTGTTTTAAATCGTATTCGCCATAAATCAACTTTAACAAAGTGCTTTTTCCAGAGCCGCTTTCCCCAATAATGGCAAGGTTTTCTCCAGCTTTAACTTCAAAGTCAATAGCTTTTAAAACCTTGGTCTTAGTATACCCAAAACTGACGTTATTTACTTGCAGCATAATGCAAAGATATGCGTTTCAAGGAAGAATTGTAATAAAAAAACCATCCCGATTTTAATCAGGACGGTTTATATTATTTCTGTCAATTTTGTGGACGCAGGAGTCTATTTCTTTATAAACTTTCGTTTCATAATTTTTCCTTCAGATTCCAATCTTAAAAAGTAAACGCCACTTGTTAAATATGAAACATCAATAGTAGTTGATTTCAGTTTTAGGTTAAGCACACGTTTTCCATTTAAATCAAAAATTGTAGCTATTTTATTAATGATATCGGCTGACGTTTTTATTGTAAGTTCATCCTCAACAGGGTTAGGGTAAACAGAAAGATCCGCCAAAGTTTCGTCAATAACACTTAATGCAGATCCTTCTACAATAGTATGTGTTGTATTAATTGCTGGATTAGAAATATAGTCTACAATTCCAGAAGGCCAATAAATTGTCATGCTAGTAATGCTGGTATCCGTACCAATTCCAAAATGCGTATTTAATGAACTCATGAACTCAAAGCCTTCACCACTTCTGACGTCTCTAATTTGGATTCCCGATGGTGTAAGGATTTCGACTCTAGCTCCAATACCATTAATATTACTAACAGTTCCGACCGTGTTGATTTTAATCCAATTATTAGTATTGGTGTTGTTGATGTGTATATTGCCACTTCTAAAAACATCTAAAAAGCCATCGTTATTTGCATCTCCAATAGCTCCACTCGGTGGCATATTGGAGGCGTAATTTGAAAAGGTAAAATCGCCATTATTAAACAAAACATCGCCATTGGATAGAATATCCACATAGCCATCATTATCAAAATCCGCTGGTGCATTTTCTGTACCCATATTAGCAGCTAATACACCTGAGCCAGCAGTGACATCTGTAAACGTACCATCACCATTATTACGCATAAGTTTAGAATCGCCATTAGTATCATTGCTTGCACCAACATAAACATCCATATCACCATCATTGTCAAAATCTCCCCAAGCGGAAGACCAAGTCTGTACATTGTCGCCTAAATTAGAAGCGTTGTTATGGCCATCACTTGGATAAGTAGTGTTGTACCATCCCGTATCTGCCACATTTACAAAAATGCCGTTGCCATCATTTCTCCAAAGTTCGTTGGTACTAATGGTTGTAGATCCACCTCGACATTTGGCAATAAACATGTCCATATCACGATCATTATCATAGTCAATCCAAACCGTACCGTAGTTTCCACCACCAGGAGTTAGCCCTAACCCGTTTGGAACAATACCTGGACTTCGCCCTTGATAAAAAGTCAAATTACCAGAACCATCATTAATGAAATATACGTTTGCCTGAACATCGTGGCAAACAAAAGCATCCAAATTTCCATCATTATTGATATCCACAAAATTAGTTCGTTGAGAGAATATGTCCTCAGAACCCGATATTTCCGTATATCCAGTACCTGTTTCATTGGCTTTCATAAATGTTACTCCGCTTGTTGAACCGTATACTAGATCATTATAGCCATTTTTATCAAAATCTCCTGCGGCCAAACTCCATGTAGGCAAATTATCTGCTGGACTTGTGGTAATATTTACAGCATTATAACCACCTGTAGCTAGCTGGTAATGTACATTTATATTCGTTGAGCTCACAGAAACCACATCATCTAAAAAATCGCCGTTAAGATCCACTAAAGCAATGTCATAGCTTCCTGTTGTATTTATAGAATTTGCCGTAAACGTTACCGGATATCCAGATAAATCGGTACCTGTTGTAATACTTATGGTTTTCCAAAGACTAAAGCCTTCTGATCCACAAACTGCCCTAACATAGATTGTATAGTCTGTTTCTTGAGCCAAACTAGAAAAAGTATAAGTGGTATTACTGGTGGTTGTTCCTGAGGCTGGTGCATTTTCTGAAGCTAGGCGGATAGCGACTTGCCAAGAGGTTTCTGAACTTCCGATAGTCCAAGTGGCTTGTGCACTATTGGCATTAACGTTACTAGCTATTAAATTAAGTACACTAGGACATGCTGGCGGTTCTGAAGAACTAATGTTTGGCGCGTCCATACAAAATCCCCATCCATAAGTCTCGTTATCATTATAAAAAATTCGATACTTGAAGTTTTGCAACTGATTAGTGGTAAATGCCGAAATAGATAATAAGTCACTAGTAAAAGTAGTACGCGTTCTGGTGCAGAAATCTGACCCAAAATTAGAATTTGCTGCAATTGCTTCTCCCCAATTTGTCCATTGGCTGGTATCAGCATCCCAGTACTGTAACCTAAACTCCTCAGCACCAAAAATTCTGTAGACATATTGAAAAGCAACACTAATTTCTGTTTCATCTGTATTGAATGCGGCTGAGAGATCTACAATGGGTGATTCAACAGCTACAGTATTGTCTGAAGTACCTCCAGCATCGTCATCATCAAACGAAAAGGAGGAAGAGCCTCCAATTACTGTTGGGTTTTCGTATAGGTAAGTCGCGTTGTAAGTACCTGAAAGGCTCCAATTTTCGTTAGGCCAGTTTGCAGATTGGTTTAATACTTGTGCATGTGCATAAAAGCAAAACAAAGTAAAAAGCAATGTAATTAGTAGAGTTTTTTTCATGTTTAATTATTTTTAGTTGCAATCTGTGTTTAAAGAGTCTATCCATTCTTCTATAAGGTCAACTCCTTCATTATGTCTTAAGCTTCTTCCAAGAAGTGGCATTCTGGTTGAGGGTTCTAAGGAACTGAGTCTAAAATGCAAAACTGAGTTTCGTGCGTCTCCTGGTTCAATAATATGACCAAGGTCTTCTCCAAGATCTGTGTCTGCATCTACACATACACCCATATTTACATATTCTTCACTATCGTTATATCCAAATCGCATAGGTCTATAAGAACAATGCGTTTCTTCAGAATGGCAATGTGCACAATTAATTTCTAGATAAGCTCTAACTCTTGATTCTAAAGGCTCGGAAATATCGTTATAATTTGGTAAGCGCGAAATGGTTTCTGGCATTGAATTGTCAAGATAGCCCAAAGACACTAATTTATCAAGTTGATTTTCAAAGCCATCTTCATAGTCATATTCAAGGTTTAAGTTCCTTGGTTTTGGCCCAATGGGCTCTGGTGTTTCCAATATTTTGTGACAGGTAAAGCACTTTGCTTCGGAAGGAATTCTATATTGTACGGTGTTTACTTCGCCATTCTCCAGCCATTGCAAATCTACAAAACTACCATTGAGATCTAGGTTGGCTTCATCTTGCGCATCGTTCCAAACGTAATTGGCAAATACCCAACCTTCGTTTTTTCTGATCATTAAGCGGGTTTCAATTAGCTGTGTTTCATCATTTGGAAGCACATGGTTATAATAAAAGTTTTTTATTAAAACGGCACCAATAGGAAAATCCAAAGAAACATCATCGTTAATATAAGATGCCTTAGTGTTATTGGGCATCCATACAAATCGTTTTTTTTTGGCATAATCCGAAAATAAAGCGGAGTTTAAAGTATATGGAACTACTCCAAAGTTTGGGTTTAATTCCTTGAGGCTTCCTTCAAAAAAGTTGTATTCTGAAAGCGTTTGATACGGAACGTTTTCTAAGTTGAAGGCAACTGTTGATTCTGAAACGATGGTTATTGATATACGTTCAGTTCTACAATCTCCTGAAGTTGTACAGATTGTATATTCAAAATCATCTACACCAATTTCATTTGCGTTCGCTGTATATTTTATGCTATCATCACTTATGTCATTAGGAGTGCTATTTTCTAAAATAATAGCATTTCCTCTTAATGCGCTGGTTAGGGTTAAGTTTCCGTTTGAAGGAATATTAGAATCATTTAAAAATATAAAAATTTCAGTTTCTGAATTCTGTACAATCGAAATACTATCCGGATTAGTTTCAAGTGGTAATGGGTTTATACCATCATCCTTACCGCAAGAACATAGGAGCAAAACAAGATATAAAAAAAGAATGTAATTTTTTTTCATCTGCAATGTTATACGTAGAAACGATTTAATAGCGATATTCTGAATTTTAACCAGTATTCACTTATAAGACAATTAAGTGAGCAAAAGCCCTACTTTAAATGACCAATAAGTTCTAAATTTAATTTTTTTTATTACCAATTAAGGGTTTTATCTTAAAATATAACTATTTGTTAAAGATGTTATACTTCAACAAGAAATAACGATGTAAAACCTTAAATCTGATCAACTTATTAATTCCAAAATAAAGATAAATAAGAGACATCGGTGTAAAAAATGCAATGATCTTATTTTTCTTATAAAGCATTGGCTCTAGTTTAACTAAGTATCTAAAGAACTTTTCGGGAGTTAGTAAAAACTGAATGCCCATTTTTATCGGATTTTCAATTTTTGGTGGTTCATAGGTTATTCCAACCTGGTTATCACCAACATTTTGATAAAATCCATGGCTTAGCGTATCTAAAAATTTGAGTTTTCTTGAACCTTGAAACATTCCTGATTTTAGGGCTGTTTTAGAAATAGCGTCTTGCATTGTTTCTTCACTATAACATACAGGCTCAAGACTTTTCAACAATGATTTATGGAAACCAAACATTTGTTCTTGATGCGCCTTTATATGGTTGTCATATAACCATTTTTCTTCAGGCTTATGAAATTCTATTACGTAACCATCCGCATCTTCACTATAATCAAAAGCACTACCGTGGTCTGCACCAGAAAATTGTTCGTATAGTTGTTGGTTGGCCATTAATATATGATCGTAATAATCTGTATAAGGCATTATGGAAGAAACGAGTCCGTAACGTTTGGTGTTGGGTTGTATATTATAAATATTTCCCAGACCTAAATAATAACCCGTAACAGGAATTTTATGATCAAAGAATTCATAAATGGCCTCTTGCATTGTGCCTCCCCATCCAATATCTACAAGGCTAATACCATCTTCTTCGATATTTACATTAAAAGAAGCGACATAAGCTTTAAAAGCTTGGTTACTCGATTTTCTGTGGGTATCATAATAATCCCGTAAGGCCTTATTTTGTTTTAGTTTTTCAAAAATTGATGTTTTAAAGAAATCTTCTATTTTAGTATGGGCTTCAACCTTAAGTTCTGCAATGATTTGGCTTCTTAATTCATCGGAACAATTAAGTGCGATTAAAAAATCATCTACAGCGAGATTTTTATACTTTAAATTTAGAAATGTGAACGGTTCTTCTTCAATAGGTTTCAAAGACATCTGAAGTGCTGCATGCCGTGATATCTTTAAATAATGGGTGTTTATTCTCCAGCTTTCATCAATAAGTGTGAATTCTTGATAAGAATCGAATAATCTTTTTAAATATTGACCTTCACGAGACAAGAAGAATAAATCTTTAATGTTCTTTCTTCTAGCAGTTTCATACATACGCTCCACAAACGTATGATATGGAATAATAAATTCGGTATAGGGAAAAGAAGCTTCTTTTTTACAGGTTTTGTAAACCTTATTAATAATTTGTTTTACACGCTTTTTATCATTTCCGAAATTATTCCTTTTATTCTTTTTGAGGTATTTTTTATGTGGTAAATGGTATGCACTGAGACCGTTTTTTATAGCATTGTTGTAATCGCTTCTTAGATTATCACCAATCATCATGGCCTCTTTTGGGTCAATTGACAATTCTGAAATAATAGGACCATAAACTTCACCACTATGCTTGCTTTTTTCTAGTTCTGCAGAACTGTAAATACCGTCAAACAAATCCAAGATCCCATGATGCGACAATAATCTTTCAAAAAGTGTTCTAGATCCATAAAAATCTGAAATCAAATACACTTTTCCACCATTGGCTTTAAAATACTTCAAAGTATCCAATACATCCTGGTTTAAATATTGAACACTCGATTCTGCCCTTGCATCAACAGCTTCAAAAAGGGTCATAAAATCTGGCTTGCTTTCAATAGAAATAATATCTGCATTAATAAGGCGTTTGCAAATTTCCTTCTTTAAAGTATCATATGGAATTTCATCAGTGGTTTTATTTAACACTTCAACTAGGTATTTACTAGATTCTTGCCTAATGAAATAGAGTTCATCAATTGATATTGCTAAACCCAATTCCCTTATCATTAGCTTAGCCCAAATTCTTTGTACATAATTTGGGTGCACATGTCTGTGCACAATGGTATCGTAATAGTCTGTAAAAAGAAACTTTATGTTCTTTTCCTTTAGCTGTTTGTGTAGTTGGTTAAGTGACAATTACTGAGGTTTGTTTAATAGCTAAAATTAGCCTTTTAATTTTTCTTCGGTCTTTGTTGGTAATACTTCAAATCCCATATTATAAAGTGTAAATCCAAAAATATCAGCGTATTGCTCAATGGTTTTGCTTACAGGTGTGCCTGCGCCATGACCAGCGTCTGTTTCAATTCTTATAAGCGTTGGGTTGTTGCCAGTTTGCTTGCTTTGTAATTCGGCAGCAAATTTAAAACTGTGTGCTGGCACCACTCTATCGTCATGATCTCCTGTAGTCACCATAGTTGCAGGATAGGCTACACCTTCCTTTACGTTATGCACTGGAGAATAACCTTTAAGGTAATTGAACATTTCTTCGCTGTCTTCTGCGGTACCATAATCGTAAGCCCAACCAGCACCAGCCGTAAATGTATGGTAGCGCAGCATATCTAAAACACCAACAGCAGGTAAAGCCACCTTCATTAGTTCTGGGCGTTGTGTCATGGTCGCTCCAACTAATAAACCACCATTAGATCCTCCTCTTATCGCTAAATAATCTGAAGACGTATATTTTTCAGAAATGAGATATTCTGCGGCTGCAATAAAATCATCAAATACATTTTGTTTTTGAAGTTTTGTACCAGCATTATGCCATGCTTTTCCATATTCACCGCCTCCTCTTAGGTTAGGTACGGCATAGATGCCGCCTTGTTCCATCCAAACTGCATTGGCGATGCTGAAACTTGGTGTTAAACTGACATTAAATCCACCATATCCATAAAGAATTGTTGGGTTTTGGCCATTTAGCTTTAAACCTTTTTTATGGGTTATAATCATTGGCACTTTTGTACCATCTTTAGAGTTGTAAAAAACTTGTTTGCTTTCGTAGTCTTCTGGGTTGAAATCAATACTCGGTTTTCTGTATAGTTCTGAAGTGCCTTTGTCTATATCATATTTATAAATACTACCAGGCGTTACATAATTCGTAAAAGAGTAATATAATTCTTTCTCCTCTTTCTTTGCACCAAAACCGCCTGCGCTTCCTACACCAGGTAATTCGACCTCTCTAACTAATTTGCCATCATAATCGTATTGCAATATTTTAGAAACGGCATCAACCATATAATTGGCAAAAAAGTAGCCACCACCAGTCGATGGACTTAAAACGTTTTCAGTTTCTGGAATAAAATCTACCCAGTTTTCAGGACTTGGATTGGAGGCATCAACCGTTACGATTTTCTGGTTTGGTGCATTCAAATTGGTAACCAGAAAAAGTTTTGTTCCCAAGTTTTCTAGAACACCTGTATCGCTATCCGTATGGTTTAAAATTGTTGTAAACTTGCTATTTGGTTTCGTTAAATCTTTAATAAAAAGCTTGTTTCCGGATGTAGATACGCCTGCTGATATCATAAGATATTTATCATCTTCAGAAACTCTACCACCAACATACCTGTGTTTTTCTTCAGGTGTACCTCCAAAAATTAATTGATCATCTGATTGTTTTGTGCCTAATTTGTGATAATAAACTTTATGTTGATCTGTTTTTGCAGAGAGTTCGCTGCCTTTTGGTTTGTCGTAGCTAGAGTAGTAGAAGCCTTCATTTTTGTACCAAGACATGCCACTGAATTTGATGTCCACCAAAGTATCTTCTACGATTTCTTTGGTTTCGGTATTCATAATTAGAATTTTTCTCCAATCACTTCCGCCTTCAGAAATAGCATAAGCTAAGGTTTTACCATCTTTTGAAAAGCTGGTGCCTCCTAAGGAAATTGTGCCATCTTCCCTAAACGTATTGGGATCTAAGAATACTTCTGCCGTACTTGGATCATCTCCAGTTTTGTATCTGTAAATGACATATTGGTTTTGTAAGCCATCATTTTTATAAAAATAGGTGTAATCTCCTTCCTTAAATGGTGAACCGATTTTTTCGTAATTCCAAAGTTTGGTCAGTCGTTCTTTTAATTCTTCTCGATAAGGAATATTTTCCAAATAGCCAAAGGTGACCTCATTTTGGGCCTTGACCCAAGCTTCGGTTTCTTTACTTCGGTCATCTTCTAACCATCGGTAAGGGTCATCTAAAGTCTCACCAAAGAAAGTATCCGTAACGATAACTTTATTGGTTTCTGGATAATCTACAGTAATAGTTTTCAAAGTTTCAGCTTCATTTTTACAGGAAACAAAAATACTCAGTACTAATGCCACAAGAAGTAAATTTTTCATAATTGGTTTTTTTTGAAATAAATATCATTTACTTCAAATATAAGACTTTCGTTATTTGACTAGTATCAATAAACGAAAAACTTAATGGTAAAACAGAAAGGCAATATAAATACTATAAAAACTAACTAAATAATTAATTAGTTGAAATACACAAATTTATCGCTATTTTGAAAAATTTATTTTTGAGCTAAAGGGCTTTATACTAAAGCATTATCGATAAGATATTCAGCTATCTGAACGGTATTGGTAGCAGCACCTTTTCTAAGGTTATCACTAACAACCCACATATTCAACGTGTTTGGTTGTGAACCATCCCGTCTTATACGACCAACAAATACATCATCTTTTCCGTTGGCATACATTGGCATAGGATAGACATTGACCTCTAAATTATCTTGAATAGTGACACCATCTGCTTCATCCAGCAATTGTCTTACTTCAGTGAGGTCAAAATCATTTTCAAATTCTACATTAATCGCTTCGCTATGTCCACCGGCTGTTGGAATTCTCACCGCTGTTGCTGTTACGGCAATAGTACGATCATCTAAGATTTTTTGAGTTTCATTAACCAATTTCATTTCTTCTTTGGTATAACCATTGTCTTCAAAAACATCGCAATGCGGAATGGCATTTTTATGAATTGGATGCGGATATGCCATTTCGCCTTTTTTACCTAAAATCTCATTTTCCATCTGTGCTACAGCTTTTACACCTGTACCAGATACGGATTGATACGTAGAAACAACAATACGTTTAATTTTATATTTTCTATGAAGTGGTGCCAATGCCATTACCATTTGTATGGTTGAACAGTTTGGATTGGCAATAATCTTGTCGCTTTTAGATAGTTGGTTGGCATTAATTTCTGGAACCACCAATTTTTTGGATGCATCCATTCGCCAAGCTGAAGAATTATCGATAACCGTTGTACCGACTTCTGCAAATTTTGGAGCCCATTCTAAAGACGTATTGCCACCAGCAGAGAACAACGCAATATCCGGACGTGCTTCAATGGCACTTGGAATGCTAATGACACTAATGTCTTTTCCTTTGTATTTTATTTTTTTACCAACAGAACGTTCTGAAGCTACTAATAATAATTCATCCATCGGGAAATTACGCTCTTCTAAAACTTTGAGCATCACATTTCCTACCAAACCTGTTGCACCTACAATTGCTACTTTCATAAATCAAAATATTTAAAACAGTCAAAATTATCATTTTTCTTTAAGTAAATCGTTCAATTGAGTTATAAGAATGTGATAAAAAATAAAGGCATCTATTATTAACTTTGCAATGCTTTGCTAACTAAAAAGAAAAACCCAGACCTTTTAAGTCTGGGTTTGGTTAAAAATAGTAGTGTAGCGGTGACGCTAATTATTTCTTATTTTGCAAAGAATCCCTTATTTCTTTTAATAAATCAATTTCAGACGGACCTGCAGGAGCCTCTGGAGCAGGCTCTTCTTTCTTTTTCATTCTATTAACGCCTTTAACAACAAGGAACATCACGAATGCTACAATGATAAAGTCAATAACGTTAGTGAGGAATGTACCATATTCAAGATACACATCACCCACCATTTCACCGGCATCATTTAAACTGCCTTCTTTTAATTGGTATCTTAGAGCTTTAAAGTCAGCTTCGAAAATCATACCAATTAATGGCGATACAATGCCTCCCGTAAACGAGGAAACGACTTCTTTAAAAGCAGCACCCATTACAAAACCTACAGCAATGTCTACAAGGTTACCCTTCATTGCAAATTCTTTGAATTCTTTTAACATAGTGTCAATAATTTATTTTAGTTAGTGAATAGATAGCTAATGTAATTTAAAAAATTGAAAAGTTAAAATTTCAACTTTGAGTTTCATTCAAAAAAATACGTTTAACGCGTTGAGAAACAGCGGTTATGATTTCGTAGGATATGGTTTTTGCAGATTCGGATAGATTACTGGCCCTATAATCGGAATTAAAGATGATAACCTCGTCTCCCTCTTTACAGTCAATATTAGAAACGTTTACCATGATCATGTCCATACAGACATTACCAATTATGGGAGCTTTTTTTCCGTTGATAACTACAAAACCATTGCCTTTACCGTAAATTCGGTTAATGCCATCTGCGTGACCAATTGGTATGGTTGCTGATTTTTCATTCCCAGTGGATGTATAAGCTCTGTTATAGCCTACGGTTTCGTCTTTTTCTATCTCATGAATTTGAGAAATTACAGATTTTAAACTGGCTATGGGTTTAAGGTTGTTATCTTCTTTAGCAGAATTTCCAAAACCATAAAGTCCAATACCACATCTGACCATATCAAAATGAGCTTCGGGATAATTGACTACACCAGATGTATTGCAGAGGTGTAACCAAGGTTTTGTGTCCGATTTTTTTTCAAACATTTCGGCTACCCTATTAAATCTTTCAATTTGAAGCCTGGTGAAATCCAGCTCGTTAGTATCTTCACTAGCCGCTAAATGAGAAAACAGGGATTTTACCTTAACCGATGGCGTATTTTTAAGTTTTGAAATAATAGTATCAATACCGCTCTCTTTAAACCCAAGACGATTTAATCCTGTATTGAATTTGATGTGAATTGGGTAATTCTTTTGAGATTGTGCTTCAGCAGTTTTTATAAATTCATTTAAAATATGGGGACTATAAATACTAGGTTCTAAACAATGATCGATAATAGTTTTAAAATTTAGAGGTTGTGGATGCAACACCATAATCGGAGTCGTAATACCAGCATCCCTTAAAGTGACACCTTCTTTGGCATAAGCCACGGCAAAATAATCGACATTTAATTTTTGAAGATGTTTGGCAATTTCAACTGAGTCACTTCCGTAAGCAAACGCTTTTACTACAGCTAAAAATTTTGTTTGCGGTTGTAATTTCGATTTTAAATAATTGAAATTATGGTTGAGTGCACTCAAATCAATTTCGAGAACAGTTTCTTGGGCTTTAGGCATTCCGTTTTTGGTCTTTAGAATCTATTTCCTCGGCATCATTCACTTTCATCTGTCGTACTTTATCGCGTTGCATACTTTTAAAATAGGCAGCTCTGCTCAAAGGTTCATATTCATCCACTTCGCCAAGTAACACCAAATCTTCGCTCAATGCTTTTCTGTAACTGTATTGTGCTAAATTCCCTGTTTTGGTACAAACCGCATGTACTTTGGTAACGTATTCTGCTGTTGCCATAAGATTTGGCATTGGGCCAAACGGATTGCCTTTAAAATCCATATCCAAACCAGCAATAATAACACGAATCCCTTTGTTGGCCAAATCGTTACAAACACGTACAATCTCATCATCAAAAAATTGGGCTTCGTCAATACCTACCACGTCACATCCATCCGCTAAAATAGGAATATTGGCAGCCGCAGGCACAGGCGTAGAGCGGATTTCATTGGCATCGTGAGACACCACCATATCTTCATCATAGCGGACATCTACCGCTGGTTTAAAAATCTCTACCTTCTGTTTGGCAAATTGCGCGCGCTTAAGTCGTCGGATTAATTCTTCGGTCTTTCCTGAGAACATGGAACCGCAGATGACTTCAATCCACCCAAATTGTTCTTTCTGATTTACTGTATTTTCGAGAAACATTTTGTAATTTTAGCACTAAATGGAAGTTATACCAATTAGCCTTCGTTTTTTTATAAAGGTCTCGCAAATTTATTAAAAATCAAAAGTAAAATTCAGGAAAAGATGAAAAAGAAATTAGAATCAGAATTAGTGAGTATAGCGCATAGAATTCTGAAACTGACAGGAAGAGAAGATGTTGATCAACTGCACGAGGAAGTGTCTCAACTTTACGAAAAATTGACGGTTTTAAAATTTGCCCAAGAAAATTTTGAAGATAAAATGCCAACTATTGGTCACGATTCTTCGTTTTTTGATATGTTGGATACCGCATTCAATAATAAAGTGAGTGATAATATTGAAGTTGAAAATAGAACGTACATTAACTTGGATGAGGTTGAAGATGATGATATTATGGAACCTGTGATGACGAAAATTAAGGATATGTTTGAGCATATGCCTAAAGAAACCAAACCAATTGATCCAGTTTTGGAAAAAGCTCTTTCCAATAAAACGGAATCATCCGAATCTTCTACCGAATTTGAAACAATTACATCGGGCTTTGATTCGATTCCAGAATTTGAACCTATTGAAGCGGCTAAGAAGCGTGAAGCTGAATCTGAAAAAAAATCCCTTAATGATAAACTAAAAGGAAAACGTTTAAATATTGGTCTCAATGATAAATTGGCATTTATAAAACATTTATTTGAAGGTAAAAGCGAAGATTACGATCGTGTCATTTCTCAAATAAACACCACAAATTCTTTAGGAGATGCTAGAAAGCTAATACTTGAAATGGTGAAGCCAGACTATAATAATTGGGAGGGTAAAGAAGCATACGAAGCGCGTTTTATTGAGGTTGTCGAAGGTCGGTTTAGTTGATTTGATTTTCGCAATTCAGATTTACAATTGATACCGGACATTTAATGCGATTTATATATTTTATTCTAGTAAGTTTAATATTCCAGTTATTTATTTTTGGACAGAATGAAGAAGTGAAAATAGATACTATTTATACTTCCGAAGGAAATCTTCATAAAATTATAAATTATAACCCTAATAGTGAATCGGATTATTATGATTTAGCTTTAAAATGTAAAACAAAAGCTGATAGTCTATTAAAAGCGCGTTTTGATTTAGAGTTTTTTAATGAAAAAATAGTATTAGATGTAGCAGATAGTGGCTGGTATACATTTGACAAGAAATCAGTACAACTATTTGAACTTAAGAATAAAAAACCTAAAACTATTGAATTAGTTTATTCGATTTTAGAAAAAAACAGTAATTTATTTAATCTAATTGAGGTTACTATTGAATGTATAGATGAATTAAAAATAGTTGACTCAATTGGGATTCCTGAAACTAAAAATTATAACATAAATATTGATTATAATAAAGCATTAGCTTTAGCAAATAAGAAAGGTTATCGTGAAAATAGGGATTCTGAAAATTATGAAAAATATTCTTCTGACATTGGAACCCTTTCTTTAGAATTTACAAGGGAAAAAACTTATCGATGGGTAATTCATAAAAACATTAAAATGAATTATGGGAAAGAACTTGGGAAATGTTCAACGTTAACAATAAATTCTAAAGCATTATTTATTGATGCTGAATCAGGAAAAACTAAGTCTAAAAAAATAAAAACCTTTAGATCTGTATATTGGTATTAGGTTGCAAAGTTGAAATCTCAATAATTTAAATAAACATACCCAACAAAACCATCATCAAAGCCATTGATTTCAAGCACGTAAAAATAGGTACCAACTGGTAACAACTCGGAACTTTTTAAAAGTCCCATATTAGCAATACCATTCCAAGTATTCAAATAATTCTCGGCTTCATAAATTTGAGTACCATAGCGGTTGTAAATTTTAAGCGTATTTTCAGGATAATCTTCTATACAGGGAATAAAAAACACATCATTTTTCCCATCATCATTTGGCGAAATGCCTTGAGGAATCATTAAACAATTTGAAATTTCTACAGTTGCATCATCTTCATTATTCGTAAGATTTCTATCGGGTTCATTGACGCTGTTCAACATAGCCACATTGGTTAAATCGTTTGATGAAATGACTTTTGCTGTTAAGATTAAGGTTTCCGATATGTTCGAATCAATGTTTGGAATATTCCAAATAAAAGTTGAATCATCAAATACACCGAAACTTGCGGTCGCAGAAATAAATTCATAGCCTTGAGGTAATGCATCTATAACTTCAACTAACGTTGCGGTTGTGGTTCCTAAGTTGGTAGCGGTAATGGTAAAATCTACATGTTGGCCAAAATTAGCTTCCGATGGTATTACGGTTTTGGCGATTTCAATATCTACATTTGACGTATCGATTGTAACATTTAGCGTGGCACTTGTCTGAGACGTATCTACATTGTTATTATTCGAGAAATTCTGAAAATTATTAAGATAAGTTCCTACGGTTTCAGAAGTAACCATTCCTGAAAACGTACAACTCGCTACGCCTTCAGGAAACACCAAATTTTCAATTCCAACAAAGGTGTCATCAACAGTTCCTATAAAAGTGGCCATACAGCCATTAGCTTCTACCCAATTTGGAATTCCTGAAAGCGTCAATCCACTCGGTAAATTATCGATAAATGAAATATTACTTTGACCAGGGTTGGATGCCATATTAAAAACCGTAAACATTAATTCACTCTGACCGCTTTCAATAATAGTATCTGGTAAAAATGATTTTTGTAACGTAGGCGCCAAGACCTGAACACTATTAATAGAACTATTGGAATCGGGTGTTAATTCTTCGTTGTTTGTCGCATCAAGAATCGCTTCCGCAATATTATTAAACGCACCTCCAAAACTTGGAGCAGAAACAGGAATGCTTACCCTAACGGTAGAACCCGCTGCCATCGTCGGAATGGTTCCTGTTATAAAATTTCCAGCCGTGTTAAAATTTGTAATGCAAGTTGCAGTTCCCGAAGTAACGGTACACATTGGATTTCCAACTATTGTAAAGACAGGATTAAGACTATCTTCAAAAACAACATCTATAGCATCAGAACTTGTGGTACTATTACTAATATCTACAATCCAATTAAAGGTTTGGTTGGTATTGACTTGCGAGAATTCAGGATACGTTTGCACCACCAAATCCAAACATGGCGCAAAATAAGTCTTTACTGAACTACTATTATTTAAGGGATTGCTGTCTATTAAATCCCCTCCATAATCTACACGTACCGTATTGGAGCCAAACATTGGTTCTGTTGAACACTCTGGCGTCCAATCTATGGTAACGCTAAAACTTACGGAACTATTTGCTGGTAATTCCCAGTTTTCTTCAGCTGTAATTTCCCAAAAGGTATCAAATTCCCCATCTTCTGTAATACCGTCTAATGCGATGCCAATATTGGCATTTTCTATAGGGAAACAAGATGCAGTTCCTGTGGTTTCAATACATTCTACCTCTAGTAGAACAGCAGATATAGAAGGGTCGTTTATTCCTGGAACAGGCATATAATCCTGTAACTCAATAATGGCATTCTCATTTCCAATATTAGTGACTGTAATCTCATAAGACACCAAGCCCCAAGCGGCCGTGTTTTCCTCAGAATTTCCAAGAGGCAACTCTGGATTTGTTTGCGTTTTGCTGACTTGTAAATCTATGGCTTCACAAGGCTCTACCGCTGGAAGTGTTAATTGATTGGTAAAAATATTATTGTCGGGATCAGTATCAACAATCTGGCTGTTTAAAAGGTTAGTTGCACTCCTAATCCCTGCTACAATATTATTATTGTTTAGACCACATTCGGGTTCTAAATAACTTAAAACGGTTTCAACAGTTATTGTAGTGTTGGCTTGTAACATAAAATCACTGCTTAGCCAGATTTGACCATTGTCTGTTAACGTAAAATCGTTACAAGTCACGGAACCTGTTGTTCCTAAACAATTGAGAGCACTGATATTCCAAGTTAAGATAGATAAATTCTGAAAAAAGAAGCGCATTGGTGCTGCAGAAGGGCCGTTGTTACATACAGTGGTAACCAAAGTAATATCTTGTCCATAATCTAAACTTACAGTAGGGTTAGGATTGGTCTGTATGGTTTCGATACAAATATCGGTTTCTTCGCAAAGTTCGGCCAAAAGTAAGTCTGTAGTGACACTATTAGAACTTACAATAATGGTTTCAGCAGTATTCAACTCAATTTCAATGTAACTATCAGCGGCAATGGGCATGGGATCTGGCGAACAAGAAAAATTGGTGTAGCTGTAAACCACTTGGAAAGTGATGCTTCCTCCCGCAGTTATTTCAAGGGCGTTACCAAAAAGGAATAAGGTGCTTTCCGTTTGAATGGGAGACGAATTCCCTGTAAAACCAGTTAAATCAGGGCAAAGTGTTCCATTTGTGGAGGTCAAACATTCTAGTGACACAAATTGTGCCAACGGTTGTCCATTTTGAAAAGGGGAACTTAAGCTTAATAAGCCTTCAACACTCGAAACAGGAAAATCGATAGCACTATTATTGGTAATGGTAAATTGATAAGTTACGGAATCTCCCCAAGCCGAAATTGCTGTGCCTTCTAAAGGTTGAATTTGTGTATGTGTTATTGAAAAATCAAGTTCAACATCCAATACATCAATAGATATAATGGCTTGATTATTACTGGTATTGGTGTCTTGAATATTCGATGGTGTATTAACCGTACCGTTCGCCGTGATTCCTCCTAGATTAGTTGGAGCTGTTACCAAGACTAGCAATTCTACACTAGAGTTGTTAGGCATCGTTGCGATCGAAGCCGTCAAAACATTGCTAGTAACGGTAATATTAGAAATATCAGAAGCTCCAGCATTATTATTTTGTGAATTATAGGAATTAATTGTTAAATCAGAATCAAAATTTATGGATATAGTTGCGTTATCAACGGAATTTCCAGAGTTTAAAACCGTAACCACATATTGAAAATCTTCGTAAATATCCACTTGGGAAATGGCAGTTCCGCTTAAGTTTTGTGCTTCAACAGCAATAGACAAATCTGTAGTCTGACTATGGACTTGGGCACACAATAGAAATAAAACCAATAGGCGTATTTGTTTTCCAATCATAAAATAATAGGTTTGACTAGTGCAAGGATAAATTAAGTTTACACAACAATATAACAGTTGAGTTAATAATTTTCCTACTTAAAAACTCTACCTTATAATACAGATGCTAAATATTACAAAGGGTTGCGTTGAAATTTTGACTTCAATTAGAAGAAACATTGTAAATTTGAAAAGAAACAGCCAATTGCAATTTTCCTTTATTATTTTATACTAAATATGCTGAAGTCAAATTTTTAAAATGAATTCCCGCTTTCTCGGGAAATAAATATGAGTAAACTATATATCGTCCCAACACCAATTGGAAACCTAAAAGACATCACTTTTAGAGCTATCGATGTTTTAAAAGAGGTGGATTTAATTTTGGCAGAGGACACGAGAACTTCCGGAAAACTGTTGAAGCATTATGAAATCACTACGCAAATGCAAAGCCATCACATGCACAATGAGCATAAAACAGTCAATGGCTTAATAGAAAAATTAAAATCAGGATTAACAATTGCGGTAATCAGTGATGCAGGAACACCCGCCATTTCAGATCCAGGGTTTTTATTGGTAAGAGCATGCGTAGAAAACCATATTGAAGTCGATTGCTTACCTGGAGCAACAGCTTTTGTGCCAGCATTGGTCAATAGTGGTTTGCCCAATGATAAGTTCGTGTTCGAAGGCTTTTTACCTGTAAAAAAAGGAAGACAAACGCGATTGTTATTACTTGCCGAAGAAACCAGAACCATTATTTTTTATGAAAGCCCACATAAATTAGCAAAAACCTTAGGCCATTTTTGCGAGTATTTTGGAGAGGACAGACCTGTTTCTGTATCAAGGGAAATAACCAAACTTTACGAAGAAACCATTAGAGGCACGGCCAAAGCTGTTTTTGAACATTACACCAATAAACCACCAAAAGGAGAAATCGTTATTGTGGTTGCTGGAAAAAAGTAAATGGGTTAACCTTTTCGCCCAGAGCATCATTCTTTATCAATAAGAAGTCATAATTTACTGGTTCAAATTAAGATTATGGAAACCAAACATTATAATGTCTTTGTAATTGGTAGCGGAATTGCAGGTCAGACGGCAGCAAAAGCTTGTTTAGAAGCAGGCTTGTCAGTTGCCATTTCAGATAAAAGAGAATTTGGAGGGACTTGCTCAACTAGAGGTTGTGACCCTAAAAAAGTACTTATACAGTTTGCAGACTTGGTGCAAAACGCAAAGCAGCTTAAAAATTTAGGGATTAAAAAAACACCAAAAGTTAAATGGAAAACGGTCCAAAAATTTAAAAAGTCATTTACCAAACCTGTACCAGTAAATACCGAGAAAACTTTAAAGGATTTAGGCATATACCATCAGTCGCCAAAATTCAAAAATGAAAATGAATTGGTGGTTGAGGGCAAGACCATATCTGCAGATACATTTGTGATTGCCACAGGTTATGTAGCAAGAGATTTAGAGTTTAAAGGTGCAGATGTGTTGAAAACAAGCGATACGATTTTAAAATTGAAAAAAATTCCGAAATCGGCCGTATTCATAGGTTCTGGTTATGTTGGTATGGAGTTTTGCTACATGCTTTCCACATTGGGCTGTAAAGTCACTATGGTTGAAGTAGGCGAAAGGGCACTCGCGCCATTTGATGCTTTTTTAGTTGAAAAACTAACCGAAGTTTTAGAAAAAAATGGTGTAAAATTTATATTCAATGCAACACCTACAAAAGTTGAAAAGCGAAAGAAAAACAAGAAATTAACCTACGAAAAAGACGGTAAAACAAAAACCGTTAAAGCCCGAAAAATATTTAATACAGCTGGTAGAGTTCCAGCTATTGACAAGCTAGATTTAGAAAATGCCAATATAAAGGCTGATGAAACAGGCATTTTGGTCAACGATTTTATGCAAAGCGTGAGTCATGAAAATGTGTATGCGTGTGGCGACGTATCTAGTAAATCGTTGCCATTAACACCCCTTTCTGGATTGCAAGGTTATATTGCAGGACATAACATCGTTAACGGTAACAAAAAGGAGTTTCAGGATCCCTTGGTGCCATCCGTAGTATTCACAAAACCGCAATTGGCAAGTGTGGGCTATTCTGAAGAAGAAGCCAAAAGCAGATACAAAAATGTAGTCGTTTATAAAGGTGATGCTTCAGAATGGTACAATGCCAAAAAGGAAAACGCCGAAGCTTATGCCTATAAAATTTTAGTGAATGAGCGTACTAAAAAAATAGTCGGCGCTCATTTGTTGAGTTCACAGGCGAATGAAACCATAAACATTTTTGCAACCGCCATAAATAATGATATGACCGTTGATGACTTTAAAAAAATGATTTTCACTTATCCATCTTATGCCAATGATTTAAAGAGTATGTTGAAGGATGAGGATTAGATTGTGTTATATTTTTTGATTATCCGCAAAATATCCCAAATCCATAAGTTGTTTTCCAGCTGATTTCGCAGATAGACGCTGATGTTTTTGTCTTTTGTCGAATATTGGACACATAAATTGTTTTTAATTAAAACAATATTAAATTAAAAACGTTTTTTTAAAAAACAATAATTAATTAATTTTGTTTTATAAATAAACAATTATGGAAGATATTGTAGCCCTTCAAGAACAATTATTGAAAAATGTTTCTGATAAAAAACGCTATTTATTAGACGAGATAGATTGGTCCAATCGTTTAATTGGCATCAAAGGCGCAAGAGGTTCCGGGAAAACCACACTTTTACTTCAACAAATAAAATACAGACTAAATAAATCCAGTCCAGAAGCAGAACCTTTGTATGTTTCATTAGACAATTTTTATTTTTTAGAAAATACTTTGGTTTCCTTAGCACAAGATTTTGTGCTACAAGGAGGCACACACTTGTTTTTAGATGAAGTTCATAAATATCCCAATTGGTCTAGGGAATTAAAATTGATATACGACCAATTCCCAAAGTTAAAAACCGTATTCACGTCCTCTTCAATATTAGAAATTTATAAAGGCGAGTCCGATTTAAGCCGAAGAGCAGTAAGTTATAATTTAAAAGAATTGTCCTTTCGGGAGTTTTTACATTTTGAAACTAATAGAGATATTCCAAAAATTTCACTTGACGATTTATTGACAAATCACAAAGAAATTGCCAGAAACATAGTAAATCACGAAGTTGAATCTATAATTAAACACTTTAAAAACTATTTAAAACACGGATCTTATCCGTATTATATAGAAAATAAAGAAAGTTATATTCAAAAGTTAAATCAAACGATAGCATTAATCTTGGAAATTGATTTGAATGCGGTTGAAAACATAACCTACCAAGATAGCCGCAAGATAAAAAAGTTGTTGGTTGCCATTGCCCAAAGTGCACCGTTTACACCTAACGTTTCTAAATTAAGTGAGCGTTTGGGCGTACAACGTGCTTTTTTAATTAATGCGCTTCGACTTTTGGATCGTGCAGATTTAATCATGGAACTTTACAAACCGACCACAGGAATAGGCGCATTTACAAAACCAGAAAAATTATATTTAAACAATCCAAATTTGGTGTATGCCTTAGGAAAGAATAATGCAGAAATAGGCACATTGAGAGAAACCTTTTTTGCCAACCAAATGAAGCACCTACACGAGATACATTTGGCAGAAAAAGGCGATTTTACAATAGATAGAAAATATACTTTTGAAATCGGTGGAAAGAACAAAAAAACAAAACAGATTCAAGGCGTACCAAATGGTTTTGTGGTCAG
This sequence comes from Winogradskyella forsetii, assembly GCF_013394595.1. GTDB lineage: Bacteria > Bacteroidota > Bacteroidia > Flavobacteriales > Flavobacteriaceae > Winogradskyella > Winogradskyella forsetii. The sequence continues at coordinate 4,162,688 of NZ_CP053348.1, read as the reverse complement.
GGACGATATGGAAGTGGGAAGTTTGAACATTATTCCGTTGTATTTATTTGGGTTTTTATATTAAAGTATGCAAGAATTACTCCATAACATCAGTCAATGCAAAATATGCAAAGCACATCTGCCATTAGGACCTAACCCAATTCTAAGCGCACATAAAAATTCTAGAATAATTCTATTGAGTCAAGCGCCTGGACGCATTGCTCATGAAAAAAGTAAAGCTTGGGATGATCCTGGCGGAAGGCAATTGCGCAAATGGCTGAATGTTTCTGAAGCACAATTTTATAACCCTGAAAACTTCGCTATTGTTCCTATTGGATTTTGTTATCCTGGCAAAGCGAAAACAGGAGATTTACCACCAACACCAGAATGTGCACCACAATGGCATCAAAAATTATTGGATAAAATGGAGCATGTTGAGTTGATTATTTTAATTGGTGCGTATGCACAAAATTATTATTTGAACGATAAAAAGAACTTGACAGAGCGCGTTGGAAATTATAAAGAGTATTTACCAACATATTTTCCGATTCCGCATCCTTCGCCGACCAATCGTTTTTGGAGAAGTAAGCATCCTTGGTTTGAGGAATTAGTTGTGTCGGAGTTGCAGAAAATTATAAAAGGATTAATTTAATTAATTTCAATAGCTGCTTACTAAATCGTTTTTCTTTGAGACGAGTAGCTTTCATTAGGTTAGCATAAGCCTTAATATTTTTTGGTTTTTGACAAATTATAAATTTTTGATGTTTATTATTCAGTTTTTTATTTTTGAAATAGAAAGGTTCAAAAATTCCTTTCCAGATCACAAGCAGTAAAATAACTATCACAATGTAATTTTCGCTTAAAAACTTCATAATCCAAATTTGTTTGAGTCAAAAGTATAATGTCTTCTTAAAAACCATTAAGACATGAACTTTTTGCTAAAATAGTATCCAGAATATCAGTTGCTGTGACATGGTTTGATATTGAAACCTAAAAAACAAAAAAAACCTCACTATCACTAGCAAGGTTTCAATTCAAAAAGAAATAAAAATTATTTATTTAACAATTTCAAGTGCATTCCCATCAATCCAAGTTTTGTTTTCATCACCATAATATAAATACACTGTACTTGCAGGTGCTTTATAATTTCCAGCAATATCTGCTTTAAGGTCTAGTCTTATATTTTTGGTTTCTGAGGCTCTAAATTCTCGCCAATAAAAGACTAAATAATTATCGAAAATCTCATAATAGGCGACTTTATTTTCCTCAAGAATTTGCTTGAGCTGCCAAGGTTGTGCCGTTGTTCCTGAAGGAAGACCAATAATTGCAGTCGTCATAGCAAGTGGTTCTTGTTTTGTGTTGGTAACAGCGATATTAAAACTCACATTATCACCAACAGCATAGGTTTTATTTAAAATAGTCGTTTCTAATTGTAAAGGACATATTTCAGAACTATTAGGTAAAGTACTATCCCATTTTATATTTAAGGAATAGGGGAATTCGGCTTTTGAATTGTTGAATTTAACCGTTACATTTTGCTTTCCAGTTGTTAAATAGGATTCAAAATCACGAATTGCAATTTTACCATCGTTGGTCATCTCCAACTTTCTAGTTAATGATTTTCCATTTACAATCAGCGTTATATTAGCCCTTTCACTCATCATTCTTTGTTTCTGTTTCTTAGTATAATTAATAAGTGCTTTTAAAGCCATTGCAGTGGCTTGGGTAGAACCAAACCTATTGTGTTTTCTTTGTTTTACCAAATAATCAATGCCTTCTGCAATCAAAGTTTCATCTGGAGTGGTTTCATCCATTAAAGCTAATAAGGTCAGCGCTGTGGTTTCTATGTTTTTAGATTCACCATAAGAACGTGTAATCGTGTTTTCTATAGGTAGCTTTTCAAATCCATATTCGGTAATATTGCTTTTAATCTTTGCAATAAGGGTTTTAGCATTTTCTAGCTGATTAAGGTTATAACTCGTCATAGCGAGCAAAGCCATTTTATAAGTGTCATTACTTTTTATGGCATCGTTGTATGCTGTATTATATTCTAGCGAAATATCAGCTTTAATTTTGGCTTCACTTAAGGCATAAACGATATAAGCATTTGCTACATCTGATGGCGAACTCGCAAAACTATCATAACCTTTTTTACTCTTTTTAAAGCCACCTTTCCCGTCTTTTCTGCTTAATAACCAATTCACGGTTCTAGCAATCATTTTATTATCTACACCAGCATAGACCTCTTTCATTTCGGTAAATTCTAAAATCCCATAAGCCGTTAAAGTTTCGTGAGGAGGCGTGTGCCCAAACCATTCAAATCCACCTTGAGAGGTTTCAAAACTTATCAATCTTTCATAACCTTTTATTATAAAATCTAGAGCTTTAGATTCAATTTCAGGATTGCTTTTTCCTGCTTCTTTCAAATATTTTAAGACCATAATATTTGGATAGGTTGATGATGAGGTTTGCTCAAAACAACCATAAGGTTGGCGAATTAAAGCTTCTATACCATTCATAACATCGCCAACAACATCTGTATAAATGTTGAATTCTGTGGTGATAGTGTTTTCTACTGCGTGATTAATGCTGAATTCAAAACTTTCGGATTGTGACCCAGAAATAGATAATTCTGTTGGAAAGTAAGGACTTAAAATGGTCGCTTGTTTTGTTACAACATCGTTATAGTTTTCAGAAGTTGTAAGTATTGATATTTCTACCTCGTTACCTTTTTCAATTGGTGTTACTTTTATAGTTTTTGTTATGGCACTTTTTGCGTCGATTGTAATGTTATCATCAAAAGCTTCAACAAGCTTTAAATACTTTGGAAGCTGAATTTCCAACTTGGTTTCAATCGATTTTTCAGTTTCATTTGTAATGGTAATAGGTAAATTAATTATGTCATTGAGCACCATATAATTTGGCGATTTAAAATCAACACTTAATAGTTTTTTAGTGGCATATAAGTGTTCTTTTTTACCAATAAGGCCATTAAAACCAATGCCTTCTGCCATAATCTTGAAAGAGGTAATAGCATCAGAATTATAAAATTCCAATTCTGCAATGCCATCGCTATTGGTTTGCACTACAGGATTCCAGTAAATGGTTTGTCTGAAATCTGTACGCTCTTCTGGTATACTTTCGCCTTCATATTTAGGCATATAAAAGGTGTTTGGTGTATTGAGAGTTACGTGACTATTATTGTAAAATTGGTGAATGGCGTAGTTGTTATATTTGGCATTATTTAATTTCTTTTTGTTACCATAACTTCTGAAATCCTGTCCACTTTTTGTGTTAATAATGATCACACCATTAGCGCCACGACTTCCATAAATAGATTGGGCAGCCGCATCTTTTAAAACTGTGACACTAGATACACGTTGAGGGTCGATATCGCTTAAGGCAGATTGTTCGTATGGTACACCATCGACCACAACTAAAGGCTCGTTGTTTCCAGAAACTGACCCAACGCCTCTTATTCTAACTGCCGGAGCGCTACCTGGTTGCCCATTTGTATTAATTACATTTACACCTGCAACGCGACCTTGTAAAACATTTAAAATAGAGTTGTCCTTAACAGAAATATCCTCAGCTCTAATTTGCGAGACAGCACCAGTAAGAGCTTGTTTGCTCATGGTGCCGTAACCAACAACGACGACTTCGTCTAGGTTACTACTGTCTTCTTCCAAGTTAATTGCCACCGTAGCTTTTTCCTTGATAGGTTGTTTTAAAGGTCTTTCGTTTTTTGAAAACTCCTTAAATCCATCCTTATTTTCGAAAGCCTTGTTTTCAGTTTGATTTTTATAATTTCCCTTTTTAAATTTGGTTTTTTCTATAGTGAGGCTTTCTCCGCTATCTTTATAAGCCATTAATGTGAGATGTCTATTTTTATTGTACTTGAATAGAAACGAACCATCTTCAGCGGTGTCAAAAACTAAAACTTTGTTACCATATCTATCAAAAAGTAACAGGTGTGCTTGCGTTGGCTTTCCCTTTTTATCTAAAACCATACCAGTTTGAATAGCACTTTTTTCCGCAATAAATTGTGCGTTTTCTGGCGTCACCATTGGGCTATCAATATATGTTCTCCAACCTTGCGTTAGCATTAGATAATCTAAAGCTTCCTTAGATTTTGGTTCTTTTGGGTTGAGGTAAAAATCGGGCTTATGAATTTTACCTTTTAATTCTGAAGATAATAGCAAGTACGATAAAATATGGTCTTGTTTATCGTCTGCAAAAGAAATTAATTTATTATCTGCAATAGCAATAGACAGGTTTGCAGGAATTGGATTGTTGGCATTGTCATAAGTCTTAACCACCAGTTTTACTTTTTCTCTGGTGTTGAAACTTTCCTTATCTAAACTCAAATCTATGTTTAATTGTTTATGTGCATTTAGAAATACCAAACGTTCTGCGAATGTGCTACCATAAGCATTTTTAATACTGAATTTTGAAATCCCAATAGGAAAATCCTTAGTATCTAAAACCATTCTTTTTTGTTTTGAAATTGGTTCTTTAATAAGTACACCGCTTGCGTTTGAAACTTCTAGAAACAAATCTGTGGAATAGGTTGAAAACAGATTGATATGGGTTTTTAAACTATCACTAACCACTGAAAAACGAACACCATTTTTATGTACTTTTGGAAGGGGTATTAATTCATCTGATACAAATGGTTCTTTTAGCTTGGCATAATACGTTTTGTTATTTACGGCATTTAGGTTGAAGCTTCCCATACCATCGTGATAACTTTCAAAACTTGAAACCACAACATTGTTTTGATCTAAAATATCGCCTTTGACATCTACAGGTTTTCCAAATTCATTAATTGCTTTTAACGCGATTTTGTTCAGCGTACCAGCGACTATATTTCCGCTTTCAGGTAAAAATTGTAAGTCGATAGTGTGTAAAACTACAGGTACAGCCCTAGAAATCGATTCTGTTGTGCCTTTATAATCGACCAAGATGTTTAAAACGACGTCTGAAGACTCTAAAGTATCTGGCAGATTAAAAGTGGGTTTAAGTTTTCCTTCAGCATCCGTAATTGAGGTTTCGGATAAAATAATGTTGCCTTTTACGCTTACTGTGAATTCTATTTCAGTATTGGAAAGAGGTTTGTTTTTTAGATCTTTGGCTTCAAAATTAGAGATGACCTGAGATGATTTTCCGTATCCTTCCTTTTCAAACTTCAAATTCAATAGCAGGTTTGGTTTTACCACTTTCTGAACGGTTATTTTTTTTGTAAAAAAGGCCTCATCTCCAAAATTATTCATCCAATTGGTATAACATTTTAACGTGTAAATACCGCCAACCCAATTTTCATCAATCAAAAAATCGCCATAGGCATAACCCTGTTTTACGATAAGCCTTAAGGATTTTACAATCGCTCCTTTTGGTGAAATTAATTCGGCATGCATAATATCGCTTAATGTAGAGATGGTATTATCTGTGCCAACTATATAAGATTTAAACCAAATGGTTTCGTTTGGAAAATAAAATGGTCTATCAGTTTGAGTATAGATTTTTTCGAGAGGATTATGTAACGATTTGTAGGCCTTAAATGATAATAAGGACAAAACACTAAGAGCTACAAGTATTGAAATTTTAGAATGTTTTAGAATACGTTTCATAAGATTTATATTTTAAGTTGAGCTTTAAAACCAACTTCTGTGATTAGAGGTGTGTTAAAAAAGTTGAGGTTATTCCCAGAATTGGTGTCAAAAAGCGAAGATTGAGGGGATGCGCCACTATATTTTGTAAAAGTGAATAAATTATTGGCGTAAAAGCCGATTTCAAATTGTCTGAAAAAGGAGTCGTAATCCTTACCAAAATCGTAAGAAATCTGAATGCTTTTTAAATTAAGAAAACTAGCATCTTCAATGGCGTCTTCAGCTACGCCTTCAAACCCGTAACGCACAAATCGGTTATTCTCAATTCCGTTTGTAGGATTGTAAAAATCTACATTAGTTGTATTGGGATTGCCTTGTTGGGTTATACCGTCGAAAACAAAGTTTGTAATACCTCTTTCGTCAGCGGATTGCTGTGATGTACCAAAATAATTGAGTACGTTTTGTGTGCCGTTCCAGACGTCGCCTCCTTTTTGATAGTTAAGTGTAAAATTAAATTTGAAATTTTTCCATTCTAAGGCATTGAAAAAACCTAGCGTAAAATCTGGCGTAGGATCACCAATAATACGTTGTTCAGTAGCAACCATAGGATAACCATTGACATCAATAATTAGATTGGCTTGCTCGTCTCGAGCATAAGCAGAACCAACTATGATTCCTGCAGGTTCGCCAACAATTAGGTTTTTTGAAACTGAATTAAAGCCAGCAATGGCAACGCGTTCTTGAGCATTGTAAACTTTTAAAACTTCGGTATTATTGGTAAAAAAGTTAATGTTGGCATTCCATTTTAGTTCATTAGAGTAGTTCGAGGCTTCCAATACCAATTCCAAACCTCTATTATTAATATCTGCTATATTTTGAAGTTGAAACACATTATTTTCTAAAACGGGAAATACGCTTCCTTCAGTTTTAGAACCAAAATAGTTGGCTTCAAAATTCCAATTGGCATTAAGGATTCTAAAACCAACTTTGGTACTAAAATTATAGTCGTGTTTTTCTTCGAGTTCAATACTTTCGTTCGCAAACAAATCAATATTACTGGTGTAGTTTAAACTTTCAGAAGGTGATAACGTTAAACTATTATGACTTTGGTTGGTGTAGAATAAAGGCATTTCGTTGATATTGTAAGCACTACTTGCACTTAAATAAATATATCTGAAATCGTAAATATCAATTAAATCTAAAAGATTTAATTGCACTCTTGTTGTTGGTAAAAACCATTTATCGCCTTGAATGGATGACACGTAAGAATTAGTACAAAGACCAACCTCTACGCCTTTTGAATGGGTAATAGAAATATCTTGCTTAAGGTTAACCGTATTTCTGTGACGTTGATGCTCTGTTAAAGTTGAACTATTTGGATTGGAAAACGAAAAATCATCATAGCCTTCAGATTCCTTAAATGCATACTTTAAATTGTCATGGCTATAATTGGTAACGGAATTTAATTTCAATTCAATTTCCCCAATATATTTTTCATAATCTAGGAGTAAAGTACCGTTAAAAGTATTTTTCTTTATGGTTTTATGGCTTAAATAACCATCTTCAAATCCAACAGTATTGGCTACCAATCCGAAATTTTGGTCATTTTCAGTTGTTTTATAGTTTACATGAGTTTGAATTTTAAAATCATCACTAGGTTCTATATCATTTTGAAGACTCACCACAAATAAATCATTAACATCAAAGTTTTTGTTATTATTAAAAAGCCATTCCGGATTATTATAGTTTGAAGGATTAAAACTGCGCTGCGTATTATCTGCAATAATAGTACCTTGAGTATTAGAGAAAGAGTTTGGTGTAATCCAAGAATTTAAGAGAAGATTATTAATAAAACCATTAATATTGGGTTGGTTGTTAATGCGTTTTCCGTACTTAACAAATGTGTTCCAATCCAATTTTCTATCTTGATATTTGGTTGTTTTATAGCTCAAAATTACATCATTGGTTGTACTCCGATTACGACCAAAAATATCATCAGAACTTTTATTGATATAATCTATATTGGCAATCCAATTGTAGCTTTCAACATTGAAAAATATGTTGTTTGATGTGTTAATTGCTGTATTAAAAAGTGTGTTATCATAAGCGTTCGCCTTTTTGCCATTACCGTTTCCTAAAGGGACTAACTGTCCGTTTGAATCGAAGTTGTAATTGGTACCATCAAATTCTAAACTATTTACACTTGGACCATAAGAAAAAACGTTTCCCGTTTCTGGACCAAGAAAAGTTAATGCTCCATTTTGTGTGGCGCCTTGGCTAAATTTATTTTGTAATTCGGGTAGATTATTATTCTTTACATACTGAAAACTTAAAGTGGAGTTCATGCCAACTTCAAAATAAATGTCTGGATCAAAATATGTTAAATGGACATGCTGTGGTTTAATATCAATCGTTTTAATACGTTGGAATTGATTATAAGTTCCATTTTTATTAAATGTCTGCTTGGAATCTTCTAAATCAGGAATTTGAAAGCTTTCTTGTTTTACCGATTTTAAAGCCTTGTTGTACGCATCGCTTTCAATAGTTTTTACAGGTATTTGTTCAACAAAAATGCGTTTTTCAACACCAAACATTTCTGCTGTGACTTTGATTTCTCTTGATGTCATTCCCACATAGGTAACAACCAGAACGTCACCAACATTGCAATTAATGCTATAATTTCCATCAAAATCTGTTAGTACTCCTTTAGCGGTTCCTTTAATAATAATAGATGCTCCAGGTAAAGGTAAACCGTCAGTTTCCGTGGTTAGAACACCTTTTACAACGCCTCGTTGCGCAAAGCTCATTATTGGAATGAACAATAGAAAGAAAATGATTTTAAGTGGTACTTTGCCCATGAGTAATTGTGTTGGTTTACTCAAATGTAAGTTTGAAGAAGAGGTTTAAAAACAGAGAATGAGTGAAAGGCCCAAATGAGTGAGTAAAGTATAACAAATAAAAAACCTCGCAAATATGCGAGGTTTAAATTTTATATTGTGCTTAGTAAACTATTCCTTCTTTGTCGTTATAATAACTACTCCATTTGGCGAATTATATTTTTCTATTGCCTTTTCTCCTTTTAAAACCTCCACTTTTTCTATTTGTTCTGGTTCAAGCATGTCTAATGCTGAATGATCGGCTATTTTCCCGTCAATAATGATAACTGGTTTTTTCGGATTTTCAGATTTTTCATTAGTTTCAGAAAGGTTCTTATCATTAAGTTTGGTTGTAATTAAAACCACTCCATTTGATGTGCCATATGATGCTTTGGCTTTTTCACCTTTGATAACATTAACCGACTCTATTTTACTCTGATCTATTAAATCCATTGAAAAATCGAATTTTTTCCCGTCAACAAAGATTAATGGTTTTTTATCTTCCTTAATCTTTATCTGCAAGTCTGTTTTATTCTGTTGTTGTGCAAAAATGCTAAAGCTACATAATGCTAGAAAAGTTAATGTGAATGCTATTTTTTTCATAATATTTAATTTTAAAGTTTAAGTTTATTCCTTTGAAGCATATATGGTAACCAAATCACTGTCAAAAATTATTTCTCGATTCGTGTTTTGTTCAATTTCAGAAAACATACTTTTGGCCTCCATTAATAACGCTTCTTTTTCCCATAGACTTTGAGTGTTTTCTTGCTTATTTTTGATGTAGAATGTAAAAAGTAATACAATTGAAGCTGCAGCGATTAAGACTCTTCTTAATAGCCTTGTTTTGGGCTGTGTTTTTTTCTCAAAGGAAAGCCAAAGCCTTTCATTGAAATCGTCTGTGATTTGTTTTTTATTTTTTTTCTCAAAATTTATCCATTCCAATAATGGAAACTTTAAGTCCGCGGAGGCATTTTTAAATAAAAACTGCTCTTCTTCCAAAGACGTTTGTCCATTTTTATATTTTTCGAAAATTTCTTTAATATGCTCCTTTTTCATAATCATATGTTTTTAGAAGTACGCTACCAATTTCTTTTCTTGCTCTAGAAATTAAAACCCGTGCATGTGTTTGTTTAATGTTTAATGCTGCGGCAATTTCTGTAAATTCATAACCATCTATATTTCTCATTAAAAAGACTTCTTTCTGTTGTAATGGTAAAGTTTTTAAAATTTCAGTTATAATTTGGTTAAGCTCTTGCCATTCTATTTGGTTTTCGTCTTTAGACTTTATAATTTTTAGATGACTTACCCCATCATACGGTTCAATTTTCTTTTTCCTAAGAACATCCAAACAATAATTACGAGCAGTCAAAAAAACAAAGCCATTGATATTCGGATGATCTCTAAGCTTCCCTCTTTTTTGCCATAATTTAATCATTATCTCTTGTATGGCATCTTCCGTCTTTTCATGAGAACCTAAAATTCTTGAAACCATAGGAAATAGCTTTTCTGATAAAACAAAAACAGTATTTTTAAATTCTAACTTGGTCATCTACTTTAATAACGTTATAGAAGTATAATGTGTAACAAGAAAAGGTGATTTTTTCAAAAATTTGAGCCTTTCTTTGGTAAATAGCCATGCCAAATTAGCTTTAATAAAGCGCTATTTTGAAGCTGAAATATTTTCGTGTTAAATAAAAAAACCTCAATATTAAGTGAGGTTTTTAAAGGTTTTCAGCAAATTTCTTGATAAAATAAGGACAGATTTTGTCAAAAAAACTAACTAAACAAAGCTGCATATTTCATAGCCTCTTGAGGATTTGCCTTAACATCAACGCGTTTTATTTCGTTACCATCATCATCTAATTCTAAAATATACATGGTCTCATTTTCTTCAATGCGTTGCAAATAAATTTTAGTGCTTCCATCTTCATTATAAAACTTAATAGTCTCGTAAGTGTCGTAGTTAGATGACACCATTTCTGAGTAAATCTTGCCCTCAACTATTTTTTGGGTTATGGTTCTTCCGTCCTTTATAAAACTTTGGGCAACAATATTTCCTAGAATATTAAAATACTGTGTTTCTATCGGTTTGCCATCCTCGATTTTAGATTCTGATTGTACTTTTCCATTTTCAAAATACGTGTATTTGCTTCCCACTAAAACATCGTTCTTGAATGTGCTCTTACTGTTTAAAACCCCATTTGCAAAATATAAAAGTTCGTCCCCATGTTTTTTACCATTTGAATATTTGGACTGTGAGGACATTTCGCCATTGGGATGAAAAACAATATAATCACCGTTCAATAAGCCTTCTTTAAACTCAAATTCTTCCCATTTGGTCATTTCGCTTCCAACCACATAATAACCATCCATAAATTTTTTGGTTTTATTGAGTCTGTAATATGCTAATCCATTGTAACTATTTATGGTATAATCGTTTCTTCCGATAAATGTAAAGCTCTGATCTTTTTTATCCTTTTCTGAAGATTTACAACCAATAACTAATAAAATACTAATTAGTATGAGGGTATTTCTGTTTAATAACTTCATAACGTCTTCATTTTAATAATGTGACCCATCATGCTTCCCAACCTCAAATCCATGTTTTCCCAAATATTGATTCCCACTTTCAACCGCACCTTCTTCGATATCAGTTCCCATGGAATCATTCCAACGGTTCAAATAGCCAAAGAGGGAAATCACACCTAACATTTCAACAATTTCGCCTTCATCCCAATGTTGATATAAGCGCTTTTTAATTTCTGCATTTACAGCATTTGGGACTTGTGAAGCAGCCAAACTAAAATCCAATGCCGCACGTTCGGCTTCATTAAAAGCTGGATGTGTTCTATAGTCCCAAATGTGATCCAGTTGGTCTTGTTCTGCACCATAACGTTCCGCAGCTCTAATGGCATGTGCTTGGCAATATCGACAACCTGTAGCATTACTACTGACCCAAGCAATCATACGTTTTAAAGCTGAGGTCACACGACCTTCATTGGCCATAACGGCTTTATTCAAATTGATAAACGCTTTACTTATTGCAGGTCTGCGTTGCATGGTCAACACCGAATTTGGACAAAATCCAAGGGTTTCATTAAAGAATTCTGCGAGTTCTTTAGTTTCTAAATCATGTTCCGCAGACAATGGTGTTACAAGTGCCATAGTTAGTTTTTTAGTGTTATTTTTGAAGTAAGTGTCTAAAATACTTAAAATCATTTTTATGTAAAATTTTAGCAGACTTTAAATACGGATAACTTTTAAACTTTTAGGAATGGCAGATAAAATAACAACACATTGGAAAGGAAATATGGTTTTTGAATCCGATAATCCGAGATGGCCATCGATTATGATGGATGCTTCCGAAGGATCTGGAGGTACAAATTCAGGAATGGCACCAAAAGCAATGATGCTTTCGTCATTGGCTGGTTGTTCAGGATTGGATGTGATTTCTACGCTCAATAAAATGAAAGTCGAAATTGACGATTTTAAAATGGATGTTTCCGGCGAATTAACCGAGGAACACCCTAAATATTACCACTCTGTCGTTGTGGATTATCATTTTTATGGTTCGGATATAAACAAGAAAAAATGTGAGCGCGCTGTCAACTTATCGGTTGAAAAATATTGTGGCGTCATGGAAATGTTTAGACGATTCGCTAAGGTTGAAACTCATATTCATTTTCATATAAGTACTAAAATATAAGATTAATTACATAACAGTTTCCCCTTTGGGGAATTAAAAGGGAATCATGCGTTGGACACTTAAACCAAAACCACAAGCATCAAAAGTTGAAGAACTAAAAACGACACTTCAAGTCGATGACATCATTGCTACCTTATTATTGCAAAGAGGTATCGATAGTTATCAAGCGGCCAAAACATTCTTCAGACCTAGTTTTGAGGATCTTCATGATCCATTCTTAATGAAAGATATGGCCATTGCTGTTGCACGAATCGAAAAGGCCATCGAAAACCAAGAAAATATTATGGTTTATGGCGATTATGATGTTGATGGTACAACGTCTGTGGCTTTAATGTCTTCCTATTTAAAAACGAGAACCCAAAACGTTGCCACTTACATTCCAGATCGTTACGATGAAGGTTATGGCATTTCTTATAAAGGTATTGACTTTGCTGATGATAATGGATTTTCATTGATAATTGCATTGGATTGTGGAGTAAAAGCCATTGAGAAAGTCGCTTATGCCAAAGAAAAAGGTATTGATTTTATTATCTGCGATCATCATAGACCAGGCGAAACTATTCCTGATGCTGTTGCGGTTTTAGACCCAAAACGAAAAGATTGCGACTATCCTTTTAAAGAATTATGTGGTTGTGGAGTGGGTTTTAAACTCATAACCGCTTTGGCTTCAAATCAGGGACAAACCGTTGAAGATTTAGTGGAATATCTTGATTTGGTAGCTACTGCGATTGGTGCGGATATTGTGCCTATTGTGGATGAAAATAGAGCTTTGGCCTATTTAGGATTACAGGTTATAAACACCAATCCAAGACCAGGCATGAAAGCCATGATTGCCGAAGTGAAAAAAGATGAACTTACTATTACTGATGTCGTTTTTATTATTGCACCAAGAATCAATGCGGCAGGGCGAATGAAACATGGTAATCATGCCGTGACGCTTTTAACGGAAACTGATTTTAACCTTGCAGCTGAATATGCAGTTGATATTGATCAATTCAATACAGACCGAAGAGAAACAGATAAACGCATTACGCAAGAAGCTTTAATTCAAATTGAAGAAAAAAACGAACAAGAAGGTTTTACCACAGTCGTTTATGACGAAACTTGGCACAAAGGTGTCATTGGAATTGTCGCTTCCAGATTAATAGAAACCTATTACCGACCAACATTGGTCTTTACAAAAAGTGGCGATAAATTAGCGGCTTCGGCAAGATCTGTTTCCGGTTTTGATGTCTACAATGCTTTGGAAGCCTGTTCGGAGCATATAGAACAATTCGGTGGACATAAATACGCTGCAGGATTAACCTTACTGCCAGAAAATTATGAAGCGTTCAAAGCAAAGTTTGAAAGTGTGGTCAAAGAAACCATAGATCCAAAATCATTAACTCCAGAACTTAAAATCGATTTGGATATTGAACTGAGTCAAATTAATAATAAATTGTTGCGCATTATCCGTCAGTTTGCACCGTTTGGTCCAGGCAATATGTCGCCTGTTTTTATGTCGCAAAATATAAAAGATACCGGTTGGGGAAAATGTGTTGGCGAAGATGATAAGCACTTGCGCTTAACAGCCACACAATCATTTAATGATAAAATTGTCTGTATTGGTTTTGGATTAGGCGATAAAATCAACATCATTAAGGAGAAAAAAATGTTCAGTGCAGCCTATTCCATAGATGAAAATCATTGGAATGGTTCTGTGAGTTTGCAGTTGAAATTAAAGGATATTAAGGCTTGAATCTATAAATTTGACAAAACCTTTCAGGTTTTCAAAACCTAAAAGGTTTTACAACTAATACCTCGAAGGCATTTTGTGTGGAATCAATTTCAGTATCTAGAAACGGACATGTTTAAAATATAATCCACTATCTTTAAGTTGATTATAGATCTTATGAAACGGCTCATCCTATTTCTCGTTAGTCTTAGTTGTCTTATTTCAACAAGTCAAAATTTGGTATTAAACCCAAGTTTTGAAGAATTCAATGACTGTCCATTAGATGTGAGTTTGTTTGATCAAAATGTTACAAACTGGACCATACCCAATAGCGGAACAACCGATTACTTTAATATGTGCAGTGAAAAAATGGCGTTTAAGAACTTTAATGGGTATCAAAACGCTAGGTCGGGACATGGATATGCCGGAATTTATATGCATTTCAAGAATGATTATAGGGAATATATTCAAGGCACCTTAAAATCGACCTTAAAAAAAGGGGAAAAGTACCAGGTTACATTTTATATCAGTTTAGCAGAAAATTCGAGATACGCCCTTAAAGAATTTGGGATATTGATGACGTCTGAAAAGTTTAATGCCACCAAAAGCAACGTTAATATTAATGCTAAATTATTTGCAAAGCGAATTCCCAATTTAAAATTTCGTCCAACATTTAATAAAACGTTCTATAATAGTTTCAAAGATTGGATGGAAGTTACATTCACTTATACGGCAGATGGATTTGAAAACTATTTTATAATAGGAAATTTCAACACCAATTCAGATACTAAAAAAAAGCAAACCAAAACATCCAAATATGAGCCCTTTTCATACTATTACATCGATGATGTTTCAATTGTACCACTTAAAAATTTAAAAGAAACCATTGCGACCAATGCCGTTTATACCGTTAAAAATGTTTTATTCGAATTTGACAAAGCTGAACTATTAGAGGTTTCTATTATAGAACTCGATAAGCTTTACGAGTATCTAAATGAAGAAATGATTTTAAATATTGAAATTTATGGTCATACGGATACCATTGGTCTAGAAATGAGAAACCGAGAATTATCAGAAGAAAGAGCAAAAGCTGTGGCGGATTATTTAATTGCAAAAGGGGTTGATTCCAAAAGAATTAAATCTTTCGGTTTTGGGAGTACAGAACCCATTTCTACCAATGAAACCGAAGAAGGACGGCAATTAAATAGACGTGTTGCATTTAAGTTGATACAAAACTGAAATAAGATCAAAGCTTATTCTACATTTGTACAAAAAATAAATAAGACCTTGATAGGTCACTGAGTAGATTAAATTGGCAAAAAATGATCCATACGCAGCACTGAGACATAAGGAATTTAATATTTTCTTAATTGTACGTTTCGCCTTAGTTTTTGGTTGGTCGATGCAATTTGTAGTGATTGAATGGCAAGTGTATGCATTGACTAAAGACCCATTATCTCTTGGTATTATTGGATTAATGGAAATTATTCCAGCTTTGGGAATGGCACTTTTTGCTGGTCATATTGTAGATCAGCGTGAAAAACGAAACCTTTTGGCCATTTGTATTGCCGCATTTTCTTTAATCAGTTTTGGCTTATTTTGGTTAACAACACCTCAAATAACAGCAGCTTGGTCAACAAATTCGATTTTGTATTCTATTTATGCTTTGGTGTTTTTCGGTGGTTTTTTACGTTCCTTTTTCGGGCCTTCAATATTCTCCTTAGTCGCCTTGATTGTTCCCAAAAAAATCTATCCGAATGCAGCCACATGGAATAGCTCTACTTGGCAAATGGCTCGTGTATTAGGAGTTGGTTTTGCTGGTTTCTCAATTAGTTGGATTGGTGTACATTGGTCATTATGTATCATTTTTGGATTAGTTTTATTTGCGTTGGCCGTCTTGTTTCAGATTGAAAAGAAACCGATTTTAAATCCTAAAATTGGAGAGCCAATGGTAGAAAGTTTAAAGGAAGGTGTGAATTTTGTGTTTAAAACCAAAGCGATTTTAGGCGCATTAACCTTGGATATGGTTTCTGTATTATTTGGTGGAGCAGTGGCTTTACTAGCTGTTTTTGCTCAAGATATTTTAAAAGTAGGTCCAAGAGGCTTTGGTATTTTAGTAGCTGCACCATCTGTTGGTGCATTTTTGACTATGTTAGTGACGGCTTATATCCCTATCAGTAAAAATGCAGGTATGAAATTACTCGTCGCTATTTTCGGATTTGGGGTCTGTATCATTGTTTTCGGATTGTCTTCAACCTTTTGGATTTCCGTAGTTGCCTTGTTTTTTAGTGGAGTTACTGATGGTGTCTCTATGGTCATTAGACAAACCATTCTTCAATTGAAAACTCCAGACCACATGCGCGGACGTGTATCTTCTGTAAATTCTATGTTTGTAGGTTCTTCTAACGAGTTAGGTGCTTTTGAAAGTGGCTTAACTGCAAAATTAATGGGAACTGCAACAGCAGTTGTTTTTGGTGGCACTATGACTTTGATAACGGTTGTGACTACAGCAGTAGTTTCGCCATCGTTTAGAAAGCTCGATTTGAGAAAGGATGTTGAGGAGCATGAAAAGGCTAGTTAACTAGTAACTTTTTATATCCTATTGGAGCCTAAAAGATGTTTTTACATTGAAGATGAAGTCCATTGGACTCTTTTTTTTCTTTTGAATAAAATTCAAAATTATCTCCAACAAAAACAATAACAGAGTGTTTTTAATATATTCATAAGCGACTATTTCATTTTTTAGTATCTTTATATACTAGATGAATAATTATATAGAATGACTACAGTTGCGAAAAAAAAGATGCTTATAAAATGGATTTCCTCTATTGAAGATCCAGAGATTATCAATCAGATTTTTGAATTTAAAAGAGCTAAAAATGAAAGTTTTGATGAAGCTGTAAAAAATGCTATAACTTCTCAACAATTGAAAGAGGAAACTACAGCGTATATAAAATCCTTGAATTGGGAGAAGTAATTATTTACTATAGACCACAAGTGATAACTTATGTAAATGAGTTAGTGTTTTCTCTTTATAAAAACCATTACTTTGGGTTTATGGAAGACGCTTTAAGTTATAAAGACAAGTTATTGGATTTTATTGATAATAATATTTCTGATTTTCCATATAAAACGACTCCATTTACTTTAGTGCATTTTGGAAGTTATTATATGTTTTATAATAGTACAAAAAGAACCACTTGGTACATTTTTTTGAAAAAAAGGATGACAAATATCTAGTCACTTATATTTTTAATAATCATCAACCTATTTCAGGATTTTTATTATAAGGTTTACTCCCAAGTCTTCAACTCAAAGTGCTCTCCATCAAAAACGCCATAAGTATAATATTGAATCCAATCGCCAAGATTAATGTATTTTGATTTCTCGTTCAATTGAATTTCCAAAGGCAAATGTCTGTGCCCAAACACAAAGAAATCGCGATGTTTATCTTCAAGTTTGCGTTTGCTATAAATCGCTAACCATTCGTTTTCTTCGCCTAAAAATTTAGCATCGTCATCGCCAGAAATCATTTTATTTTTTACGGACATATATTGACCAATCTTAACGCCAATATCTGGATGAACCCATTTAAACAACCATTTAAACAAAGGATTGGTAAACACTTTTTTCATGCGTTTATAGCCTTTGTCTTTAGGTCCTAGACCATCACCATGACCAATAAAAAACGTTTTATTGTGTATTGTAAATTCCTTTGGCTTATAATAAACAGGAATTCCTAGTTCTTCTTCAAAATAACCGTTCATCCATAAATCGTGATTGCCCACAAAATAATGAATAGGAATGCCTGAATCACTAATTTCTGCCAGTTTCCCTAAGGTTCTTGTAAATCCTTTTGGAACCACAGTTTTGTATTCAAACCAAAAATCGAATAAGTCGCCTATCAAAAAAATAGCTGCGGCATCATGCTTAATGTCATCTAACCAAGCCACAAACTTTTTTTCACGAGGTTTTGAAGCATCATTTGTTGGTGCGCCTAAATGATTATCTGATGCGAAATAGATTTTTTTTCCTTCGGGAAGATGTATGTGATTTGGATTAGTCATTATCACTAGCGTACCATTCTGCAAAAGAAGATGCCGTTTCTTGAAGTTTTAATGAAAATAATTTTATGTTATTAGGTAATCTTTTTTGTATTTTTTCAGCAAAATCAATAACCATCATTTCACTAGTGGGTTGATAATCTACTAACAAAACGTTGTGATCTCGAGCTTCTAGCTCTTTAGCCAACTCAACGTGTGGTGTGTTTTTATTGAAAACAGTGGCGTGGTCAAATACGTCTACAATTTCTTCTTTCACGATTTTTTTTAAATCGCCAAAATCAATGACCATGCCGTATTTCACATTGTTCGAATCAGAAATAGGCTTGCCAATTACCGTAACATTTAAGCGGTAACTATGGCCATGAACATTTTTGCACTTGCCATCATAGCCGTAAAGCGCGTGTCCGGTTTCAAAAGAAAATTGTTTTGTAATTCGAATTTTACTCATACTATTCTATTTGTGTTGCAAAGATATTATAAATGTAAAACGAATTGGTTTTTAAACTACATTTGCCTACTTTTTTTAGAGACTATGATCTATAATTATTACCCTAGCCAAAGGTGAGCAAGCTGTTTGAAGCTATTCCGTTTGTTGAAAATGTACTGTATGAAAAAATCATTTCAGACATTTCGACGCAAAAATACAGTATTATAGACGATTTTTTTACCGATGCTGAGGTTTTAGCATTGCGTGAGTCGTTGCTCCATAAACACGAGGAAGACACCTTTAAAAAATCTGCAATAGGCAATAAAGTGAATGAGGTGGTGAAGAAAGCGGTAAGAGGCGATATTATTCTTTGGATTGATGAACGTTTTATTAATGCTGCTGAGCAATTGTTTTTCAACAAAATAAATGATTTAAAAGACTATCTTAACCTAACCTGTTTTTTGGGCATTAATCAAAAAGAGTTTCACTATGCCATATATCCTAAAGATACGTTTTATAAGAGGCATTTAGATACTTTTCAGAATGACGACAGACGCAAATTATCGTTTGTTTGTTACCTTAACAGTGAAGATTGGAAACCTGAAAATGGAGGGGAATTGGTTTTATATTTAGATAAAGAAGATAAAGTTATTTATCCTTTTCCTGGTAAGGTTGTAATTTTTGAAAGTCAAATTATTGAGCACGAAGTAAAACCAGTAAACACGCCAAGAATGAGCATAACGGGCTGGCTAAAAACACGTTAAATAGTTTTTAGCGTCTTTTATTTCGGTTATAAAAATAGACCACAATAAGAACAATTCCTAAAATTAGGAATAAGCCGTTTCCGCCTAAAAAACCAAGAATATCCATAAAGTATTTTTTAAATCTATTTATCGATCAAATTTAAGATTTTTGAGCAAGGGTTTTAAATGTTTTACGGAATTTTATGATTAATGGCAATCCACGCGCCACCATCCAAAGCGTAAAAGCTATAAAAATACCATAAAGTTTATAGTCTAAACTATCTGTCCAATAAATAACGGGAACAAAAACCAAAAGTGTAGAAAATAGAAGTACGTTCCTAAGGTATTTCATTTTACCAAGCCCTTTAAAAACACCATCAAAAATAAAGGCTAAGGCACATAGAGGCTGCATGGCCAGAATAATCCAAAATATGTCGTAGAATTTAGAGAGTACTTTTTCGTCATTACTGAATATGTTTCCTAGTGGGTAATAAAAAACAGCACCTATTAACCCCATAAAAAGTCCCATTAGAATACCATATTTAATCAATTTATTGCTCAATTCAATGAGGCTTTTGTACGCTTTTGCTCCAAATAATTTTCCCGATAAAATGTTGCCAGCACTTGCATAACCATCGATAAGAAAAGCCCCTAAAAACCAGAGGTTAATGGCGATGGTATAGGCTGCGATATAACTTTCGCCATATTTTGTGGCAAAGCTCGTTCCAAAATACAAAGCAATATTTAAGGCTATGGTTCTAATGAATAAATTAAGAATCATTAAAGTAAACCGCTTCATTTCTGTATTGAAAGGCAAGGTTACCCATAAAGGAATATCTGTTTTTTTAAGCAAATAAAAAGCCGAGAGAAATGCCATAATGAGCTGGGCAATGACACTTGCATAAGCAGCTCCCTTTATGTGCATGGCAGGAATAACATCTTCAACACCATAAACAAGAATGACATCCAAGGCAATATTGGAAACCGCACCTGAAATCGCAATCAACATAGGATAGTAGGTGTTTTGAAGTCCTCTAAACGTGCCAAATACAGCAATGGTAAATAAGGTAAACGGAAAGCCAAAAACACGAATGCGATAATAATCCACACTAAAATCCAAGATACTTCCAGAAGCATTGTAAAGTTTAAAAATCTGTGAAGCCAAAGGAAAAGTAACTGCGATGATTATGAGGCTCAAACCGGTAATAACAAAAATAGCTTGAGCAGGTAGGTTTTTGACAGCTTCAACATTTCCAGCACCTAAATACTGAGAAATAATTGAAGAAATGGCACTTCGGGTTTGTCCTAATACCCATATTAGCATGGATAAAAATGTGGTAACAATACCAACAGCTGCTAATGAAACAGTGGCATTCTGTTCCATATTTCCGATTATAGCGGCATCGGTTAAAGATAAAATAGGTTCGGACACACCAGAAATTAATGCTGGAATGGCGAGCTTATTGATTTGTTTTAAGGTTATAGCTGTGCTCACAATACTAGTTCATAACAATGAAAGGGAAACTCACTTTGTTTTGGAAAATAAATATCGCCTAATTGTTTATAACCGCGAAGTTCGTAAAACTTTTGGTTTCTTTTGTTCTGCGAAAAGGTATCTAATCGAATGGAGCTATAATTGTTATCAATAGCAAACTGCTCTGCGAAGGCCATAAGTTGCTGTGCAAAGCCCAATCCTTGATGCTTTGGATGTATAGCAAAACGATGAATGTAAATATTGTTTTTATTTGAGGTTAACCATTTAATAGGAACATATTCTTTATCCATTAAAGTAGAAATCACAAGGCATCCAGAAACCTGATGGTTGATTTCCAAAACATAAAGCTCATTTCGTTTTAGATCATTTTCAAAGGCTTTTGCATTCGGATAATTTGCATTCCATTGATAAATACCTTTGGAAATCATATGTTTAGCACAGGCTTTTGTGATGCTTATAATACAATCAATATCTTTTTCTTCTGCCTTACGAATCATTTATAATGTTTACTTTTGTGCCAATATAAACTTCAATTTTCTAATTATGAAAACGATATTAGTTCCTGTTGGGTCCTCTAAAAACGCACAATCACATCTACAATATGCTGTTGATTTTGCAAAAGCGTTTGGTGCAAAAATATATGTTGTTCAAATATATAATGTTTATACCAAAGCTGGTACAATGATTAAGATAGATCATATATTAGAAGCTGAGTCAAAATCCTTTTTAGAAACGCATATGGCGTCCATTGATAAAAAAGGGGTGGAGGTAATTGCTAAAACGTTTAAAGGGAAATTAATAGACACATTAGAAAAGGTGTGTAAAGCATTGGAAGTTGACTTAATTGTTTTAGAACCACGCACCAACTCCATAAAAGAGGAAGTTTATTTAGGAAAAACATCTGGTAAAATTATAAAGCAAACACAGATTCCGGCTTTAATTGTTCCTGAAGGTTATACGTTTAAACCATTTTCAAAACTTTTGTTAGCCCTAAAATCCGCTACGATTAAAAAAGAAAATGTCTTGTATCCATTAAAAGCGATTAAAACACAATTCGAAGCAGACGTTTCGCTTCTTTTGGTAAAAACACCACATCATAAAAAACATGATTTTGATGTCAATGATGAATTAAAATCTATCATTACTACAACCACAAAGGCTGAAAGTCCTACAACATTTATGGCTTTTTTAGAGCATTACAAGGAAAATAATCCGGATTTATTATGTGTAGTAAGACGAAAAAGAGGATTTTTTACTAAGCTTTGGGAGAAAAACACCATTTTAAAGAAGGATTTTCATAGTACTAAAATGCCTGTTTTAGTTTTAAGTGGGTTGAAATAAGTTATATTTACAAAATAATATTTGGGGATGTAGCCCGCCTGAACGAATTCATTCGGGCAGGCTCAGTTGGCTAGCTTGATATTTTACGCAATAATGTTTACGGTTTATATCATATATAGTATTAAATTTGATAAATACTATATAGGCATGTCATCAGATACTGTAATTCGGTTGAAAGCACATAATGCAGGTCATGTAAAGTCAACAAAACCATATAGACCATGGAAGTATATTTATCAAGAAGAGCATAAAACAAGAATAGAAGCTCGAAATCGTGAAAAATATTTAAAATCTGCAGCAGGTCGACGATGGAGGAAAAATAATTTGGGGATGTAGCTCAGTTGGCTAGAGCGCTTGACTGGCAGTCAAGAGGTCGTCGGTTCGAGCCCGATCTTCTCCACAGAAAGCGTGTTTCGGCACGCTTTTTTTATTAAAATAAAACTGACTTAATATTTTTTTCGTATGTTAGCACCAGTTTAATGCCCCAAACATGAAACGAATCTTACTATTAACCTGCTTGTTAGCATCAACATTGTATGCTCAAAAATCAGCTTTCGATCCTGAAAGTTCCACTGGTCAACTATTTGAATATTCTGAATATGTCCATGTAGATAAAACGGACTATACCATTGAAGAGGTTCTAAATAATAAAGAACTATCCTATAAAAAATTGGAATCTGCAAACCATGATTTTGGTTTTACCTCTGATAATTATTGGATAAGATTCCGATTGAAAAATACTTCAGATTCTGAGACGTCTTACTATCTAAAAACAGGACGGCCAATTACCGATGTGATTAATTTGTATGAAATTAAACCAGAAATCAGAACATTTAAAAATGGCGACCAAAATGCCTTTAGCGAGCGTGATGTAGAACATCGTGAAATTATTTTTAAAATAGATTTACCGGCACAAGCAGAGCAGTTGTTTTACATGAAAATGACGAGTGATGGTGAAGCCATAAATCTCCCACTTACGTTATATGATGAATCCTCATTTTTTATAGATAACTATAAACAACAGTTATTTCTAGGTCTTTTTTATGGTGTTTTATTATTAGCAGGTTTTATATACCTCTTTTTCTATAGCAGTTTAAAAAATAGAACCTTTTTATACTATGGTATTTACGTGTTTTCTATTGCCTTAATGCAAGCGGCTTTAGATGGTTTCATCTATCAATATTTATTTCCAAACGGTGGCTTTTTTAATAGCCGAATGGTGCTTATAACCGCTATCTCCTCAAATTTCTTTTTGCTTAAATATTGTGAACATTTTTTAAACGTAAAATTCAACTTACCAAATTTTAAAAAGGCATACAATGCCATTTATGCTAGTTTAGCTATAGTGTTTTTGATGCTTTTTATAAGTCCAAAGACCTTTGAATTGGCGTATCCAATTAGTAACATCAATGGTTTGTTCAGTTTGATGCTCATTTTGGCTACTGTGTTTACAATGTGGTACAAACGTATTTCTGTAGATATATATTTCAGCTTGGGCATATTGTTTCTCGTTATTGGATTACTTGGTTTTGTAATGAACAATTTAGGACTGTTACAAAGTAATTTCTATACCTTAAACAGTTCTAAGTTTGGTTCTGGCATAGAAGTAGTTCTGTTATCACTATCCATGACCAATCTTATTAAAAAATTAAGACAAGACAACGAAAAATCCCAAGCATTAGCTCTGAAAAAGTCAGAGGAAATTAGTGAGCTTAAAACGTATTTTATGTCTAATATTAGTCACGAATTGCGCACGCCAATTAATGCTATAATGGGAATGGCAGAATCCGCACTTTCTGATACCAATAACGATAAAGAAAACATAGAGAAGTATCAAATTATTAAAAATGCTTCTATGAGTTTACTGAGTAATGTAAATGATGTTTTAGACTTTGAACGCATTGAGAAAAATGAACTTCATCTCAAGGAGGAAGAGTTCAATCCTGTTTCAATTTTAAAGGACATTAGTAATAACTGGAAGTTTGAAGCACAGAAAAAAGAATTGAATTATAGTTTTGAAATGGATTCTGAAATTCCGCTAAAAGTTTGTGGTGATGCGGATCGTTTTGCCCAAATTATAAATAATGTTTTGGCGAATGCTGTAAAATTTACAAACGAAGGTCATATATTCTTGAAATTAAAATGTTTAACGAAGCCTAACAGCATTACTCGATTTTATTTTCAAATTTCTGACACAGGAGTTGGAATGGATGAAGAAAGTAAAAATCACATTTTTGACAGTTTTAACCAAATGCGCTTAAACAATAAACGTCAATTTGGAGGCATTGGTCTTGGGCTTACCATTTCAAAGCATTTAATCAGCTTGTTTAATGGAACACTACAAGTAGAAAGCGTTGCAGGCGAAGGAACTGATGTATTTATCGAAATTCCTCTAGTACGTATAGCAAGTGAATCAGTTGAAGAAGATACATCTAAAGTCCTTAAAACTATAGATACGAAATTAAATATTCTTATTGTTGAGGATAATAAGCTCAATCAAATGGTCATGAAAAAATTGTTGAGTAGTTTTCCTGATGCAAGCTTTACTGTAGCTGAAAACGGAAAAGAAGCTATTACGGCACTTAAAAATGACGTTTACAATTTAATCCTTATGGATTTGCAAATGCCTATTATGGATGGCTATGAAGCTACTGCGATAATTAGAAGTGGTGATTTAGGGAAGTTAATTACTTCTATTCCTATAATTGCCGTGACCGCAGACGCAACCGAAGCAACTAAAAAGCGTACCTTAGCCTTGGGAATGAATGATTACATGACCAAACCCGTAAAAAAAGATTTGCTATTTGAAAAAATTAGTAACTGTATCAATACGCATAATTTAAATGTGGCTTAAAACAGTTAGTTAATTTCATTTTAAAAAGCTTATAACAGCATCAAGCATTTGGTTTAGCGCAGCTGATAGCTTATTTTCATTCCAGGGATGGTTGGTATTAAACACATGGTCTGCATCTTCAATAACCTTAAATTCGCTATTAGGATTCCATTTCTGTAAAGCTTTTGCTTCACTAATGTTTACGGAAGTATCATTCGAACCATGAATGATTAAATGTGGAATTTTCAAGTGTTTTTCAGCAGATTCAATATGAAGTCGATTTTCGTTGGCTTTAAAATCTTCGTAAAATTGATAGTAATGTGGCATTTGCTGTTTTGTTCTGCCATTTAAAACATACTTAACGCCATTTTCTTTCCAATCTTTTAAATCACCACTAATAGAAGAACGACTACCAAAATCGCTTACACTTGCCAAAGTGATTAGCTTTTTGATCCTCTGGTCTTCCGATGCTTTAATAATTGTAATTCCACCGCCACGGCTATGACCAATTAGGTTGATGTCTGAGATGTTGACGTTTGGATTCGTTTTGAAATGACTTTGGGACCAATTGATAATCGCCTCCAAGTCACCGAGTTCTTTGGTGTAATTATTATGTCCAAAAGCTTCCAAATCTGGAAAATCAATTGGGTTGTCCATTGTGCCTCCATTGTGTGAAAAATTGAACTTTACAAAACAAAATCCAGCTTCAGCGATATGTTCTGCCATAAGGTTCCAAGCTCCCCAATCCTTAAAACCTTTATAGCCATGGCAAAATATGACGATAGGTTGATTTATTTTTTCTTCAGAATAAAATGTATCAATTAAGATGGATTTTTTATCCTTTCGTTCTAAAATTATATTTTTATCTATGTTCATCTTTCCAGTTCTTTTTCAATAAAATTTAGCTTTGGGTTGCAGATTTCCGAGATGAGTTTTTTTAATTCAATTTCAAAATGATCTAAAGTTTCATCAGTTATTAATTGGTCTTTTGTTCTCGCATGGGAGGATGGTTTTTTACCGAATTTTAAAAAGCCTCCATTGAGATTTTTAAATGAAATGATTCCTGCCTCAATTGGCAATTGGATGAGTTTTTTTTGTCGCATCATATAGGCATAGCACAAAATTTGAAACGATTTACTGTATTTATCAAAATCTGTTGTTATTGCTTCCCAATCAAAAATTTCCACGTTGTTTTGCTCTACTTTTCCAGACTTATAGTCAATCACTCTAGTGACGCCGTTAAAGCTATCAATTCTATCTACTTTTCCTTTTAGTTTAATAGGAAAATCTAAACCTTCAATTTTTATGTCAATAGTTTCATCGGCTTCTATCAACAAAATTTTAATTTCATTTCCGTTTTTGAGACTCTCGATTTCTTGATTCAGAAAATTTGAAATGTAACGTTGGGCAATTTCAAAAATGATGAGGTTTTTTCCACTTGAAAAGCCATTTTTGTTATATAGCTTTTCAAAATGTTTGGTAACCATGCTTTTGATCTGAATTTTAAAGGTTTTAAGGTGTTCAATAGTTAAAAGTGAGCCCTCCAAAGGTTTGTAAAAATCCTCAAGCGAATTATGAATAACAGAGCCCAAAGTATTGGCTGCAATGTTTTCTTCGACTTCTTCAAATTCTTTAATACCCAATATTTTTTCATAATAAAAATCCATTGGATTTCTTATGTAATTGGTTAAAGAAGAAGGCGAAAAACCTTTTTCTGAAAGGACTTTTATGTGTTCAATAACTGAAGGTGATTTAATAATTTCAGTTAATTTTTGTTCAATAATCGGGACTTCTGGTGTTATAATTTTATGTTTAATATTATGGATGCCTTCAATATTGAGTTGTGTGATAAATCTACTTTTTTCACCTCCTTTTAGGGCATCTATTTCCGTGTTGTATAAAATATAAACATTTTTTGCACGCTGAAGAAGCCTATAGAAGTGATACGTATAAACGGCATCCTTGTCTTTAAAGGTGGGTAGCTTGTTTTCAATCTTAACATCAAAGGGGATAAAGGAATTATTGGTTTTTCCTGACGGCAAAATGCCTTCATTGACAGAGCTGATAATCACGGTCTCAAAATCCAAAACACGAGATTCCAGCATACCCATAATTTGAAGTCCTTCTAACGGTTCGCCTTTAAAATCTAAAGTTTCTGAACTCAGCAGTTTTTTGTAAATGGTCTGTAAAGCGGCAATTGAGTTGAGATAGTCATAGTTGGAATTTAATTCCGTCAATTGATTGAACAAAATATTGAAACGGTAGAGATATTCTAATTCTAGACTATGATTTTGTTTGTCGTTATCAAAATTCGCTTTCATTTTAAAAATGAGTTCAGAACATTGTTTCAAGGCGATTTCAGGTTGATTTTCCCAAGATTTAAAAAGTAAATCGATGCTTTCTGAATGTGAACTTGCTATTTGTTTAAGCTCTGAAACCGTTAGATAAACCAAGTTATGCTTTTGAATATGGGCAACAATAGTGCTTGAAACATTATTGGTATCAGTTTCAAATAATGGATAAATAGATGGATGGGAAAGCAAACTTATGACATCTTTGAAATAAAACTGGCTTGGATTATTTTTATGGGTGACAAACAACTGTTCAAAGAATGAGGCCAAAGGCACAAACTGCAAGGCTAAACCCATAGTCACATTGAGTTTAGTAATAGTTTTAGGGATTGAATTAAGAACAGGAAGTAAAAGCTGTTCTTCTCCTAAAACGACAGCAATTTTTGACAAGTTGGTGTCTTTCTCAGTCAATTCTTCTAGAATCTGACCGATGTATTTTGCTTGTCCAACTAGTTTGGGGATACCAATAGCGTGTATCTTTTTTTCTTCCGAATAATGCGACGTTACCCAATTAAATGGATGAGTTTTAAAATAAGACCATTGGGTTCTATGTTGCCTCGTAAACCATCCTGCATCGTGAATAGTATCATCAATAAAAGAGGTATCAATATCCCAATAAATGTGAGCCAAGTTATTATTAAGTAAGCCTTGTATAATTTTGGTTTCAGCAGTGTTCAATGCATTGAAACCTAAAAAAATATGGGTTCTATCATTTGGTTTTTCAATATAGGACTCTAAGTTTGCAACCGCTTCTCTGTAAATAAGACCTTGATAGCCTTGCTTTGTTTGTAACAGGTTGTTTCTAAAAGCCGCATAATAGTTTTTAAGTTGTTTCCAGAATTTTAGATGGTTCTTTATGAGTTGCGTTGGGTTAGTTTCTAAAGACCAATGATTAAGCTCTATAATGGCACTTAAATAATCAAAAATATGTTCTGGGGGAATGAGGTATCTGTCAACTTCGTTGAAATCCTGTAATAAAATTTGTGCCCATTTTGAAAATGATTCGAAAGATTCTTGTTCATTTTCGGGTGTTAGGCTTTTATAGGTTTCGTAAAGCCGAAAGATTAAATCTGTATTCGGTAATGTTTGTAAACCGGAAAGGTCTTCCACAAATTCTTCAATACTGAGTATTTGAGGGGTGAAAATCGGTTGCCTTATTAATGTTGAAAGATGGTGTTTTAGAAAAACACCAGCACGTTTACTGGGAAGTATAAAATATAAATCTTCTAGATTTAACTTTTTGGATTGAAGATCCAGAAGAACGGTTTTTATAAAAGGTATCATTTTATAAAAATAAAAAACGCTCCGAATTTCGGAGCGTTTTTAAAATATATTTTAGAGGTGTTTGTAATTAGTTTTTCAACTTCACTTCTACACGTCTGTTTTCTTTTTTACCAGCGCTAGTTTTGTTAGATGCGATTGGATTTTCCTCACCGTATCCTTTTGCTGTTAATCGGTCTGAATTAATACCATTAGCAATTAAATAATCTCTAACTGCATTAGCTCTTCTATCAGATAACGCTAAGTTCATTGATTTAGAACCATCACTATCTGTATGACCTTCTATTGTAAAGTTAGCTTGTGGATATTCTTTAAAGATAGCAACCATTGATTGCAATACTTGATCTGTTTGCTTTTGGAAAGTTGCTTTACCTGAATTAAACAAGATAGATCTAGAATATTCGTTTAAAGTAGCCATCACTTCTTTAGTTGGCTCAACTTTTGGACATCCATTGTTTGAAACTTCTCCAGCTTCATTAGGACACTTATCATCTTTATCTAAAACACCGTCACCATCAGTATCTGGCCAAGGACAACCATTGTTTGCAGCAGGACCAGCTTCGTTAGGACAGTTATCATCTCCGTCAGCAACACCGTCACCATCAGCATCTGGACATCCCATTAATGCTTTTAAACCAGCAACATCTGGACACTTATCATCTTTGTCAATAACACCATCGCCATCAGCATCTGGACAACCGTTAAATTCAGCTAAACCAGCAGTATTAGGACAGTCGTCTTTTGAATCTTGAATACCGTCGTTATCAGAATCTGGACAACCATTAAAGATTTCTAAACCAGCTTCTTCTGGACATGCATCGTCTTGGTCGTAGATACCATCACCATCAGTATCAGTACCACCAAACTTAAATGTAAGACCAACTGAGTGTTGGAAATGTTTTGTTAAATAATCTTCAAAAGCATGCTTGTAAGTAGATTCAAGTGATAAACCTAAGTTTTCAGAAAACCAAATATTTAAACCTACAGTTCCATTTAAAGTTCCAGCTCCGATTTCATCTACCCAAGTGTAACCACCACCAACGCCTAAATAAGGATCGAAAACTTTACAGTTAAGCGCTTCCATAAAGCTGTATGACACTCTACCGTCAAGTCCGTAATAAGTTAAGTCATCAACGCTGTTTGTAGTTTCTACACCTGTTACAGGATCGAAATTAGAACCAAACTTGTCAATTCTATTGATAGAACCTTTAGCAGTAAAGGTGAAACCGTCACTAAGGTATCTAGAAATTGAGACTGTAGAAAGCGAAGGAAGGATATTCCAATGGTCTGATACATTAAAGTACTCGTCAAAATAGTCACCTTGTGGTGTGTCTTCTCCTACTGGGTAAACGTCTACTGCGTTAGCTCCAATTGTAATAGCCCAGGGATTGTTCTTGTCTTGAGCATTAGAAGTGCTAAAACTTGCGATAAGCACTGCAACAAAAAATAATCTGCTAAGATTTTTCATATTCTAATTAATTTTAATTTTTAAGTGTTAATTGTTGGTAAAAGTAAGATGTTAAAATTTATTAACAAAGACAAATATATAAAATTATTGGGACATCGCCCTAAAATGGCGTGTTTGAATCAATAATTATGTGATATCAGATAACATTTAGCGATTTTCCAACTTTTATGAAAGCAGAAATTGCTTTATCCAACTGGTCTTGGTTATGTGCCGCAGATAGTTGTACCCTAATTCGAGCTTTGTCTTTTGGTACCACAGGGTAAAAGAACCCAATAACATAAATACCCTCTTCCAATAACATGTTCGCCATATTCTGCGATAGTTTGGCATCATATAACATTACTGGGACAATAGCTGAATCACCATCTATGATATCAAAGCCAGCTTCCTTCATGCCTTTTTTGAAGTATTTTGTGTTCCAATCCACTTTGTCTCTCAAGGTCGTATCGTTTTTGAGCATATCAAACACCTTAATAGAAGCACCAACAATTGCGGGAGCCAAAGAGTTTGAAAATAAATAGGGTCTAGAACGTTGACGCAATAATTCCACAATTTCTTTTTTTGCTGTAGTGTAACCTCCCATTGCGCCACCCATTGCCTTTCCTAAAGTTCCGGTAATGATATCAATTCTGCCTAAAACGCCTTTGTCTTCAAGTGTACCGATGCCAGTTTCTCCGATGAAACCTGTGGCATGGCATTCATCTATCATAACCATAGCATCGTACTTGTCTGCCAAATCACATATTTTATCTAAAGGTGCAACTAAACCATCCATAGAAAATACACCATCGGTTACAATAATTTTGAATCGTGCACCATTGGCATTCGCTTCAATTAATTGTGTTTCTAAATCCGTCATATCATTATTTTGGTAACGGTATCTGGCAGCTTTGCACAATCTAACCCCATCTATTATTGAAGCATGGTTCAAAGAGTCTGAAATTATAGCATCTTCCTTCGTTAATAGTGGTTCAAAAACACCTCCATTGGCATCAAAAGCGGCAGCATACAATATGGTGTCTTCTGTGCCATAGAAATCGGCAATCTTTTGTTCCAATTCTTTATGGATATCTTGAGTACCACAAATAAAACGAACAGAGGACATCCCGAAACCATGTGTGTCCAACGTATCTTTTGCCGCCTGAACAACATCTGGATGTGATGATAAGCCTAAATAATTATTCGCACAAAAATTTAATACTTTTTGTCCCGTATTTAGGGTTATTTCCGCACCTTGTGGCGATGTGATTATACGCTCTTCCTTAAAAAGCCCAGCGTCTTTAATAGATTCTATTTCTTGTTGTAAATGATTTTTTATATCTCCGTACATAATTTTAATTTTGATTGTTCAGCAAAGATACTGAACTCATTTTGACTTTTTGCATTTAACCGAAAATGAGAAGAAATTCATCCATTTTTTAGGGAATAGAAAAGTTAAGAAAAGTTCACAAAAAAATATTAGACTTCAAGAACTTCAATAGTGTCATTTATATAAACCAATAATTTATGTGTTACCGTTAAATTCATCTCATTTAAAATAGCTTCATAATTGTTAAGTTGATTTGCATGAAATTCCTTAGCCTCACCAGTTTTGTAGTCAATAATTATCGCTTCATTCTTTGAATTGATATTTAAACGGTCAGGCCTTAAAAGTTGACCAGAGTTGGTAATAATGTCACGTTCATTATAAACCTTAAAATCATCTTGAAAATAAGGTTCTAATTTAGGATGTTTTATGACCTCTATTACTAAGCTTTTTAATGCTTCACTATTTTGAGAGGTCACATCACCTGAGACCAATAAATTGTTAAACGCAACATCGAGATCTCCAATCGTTTTGACTTTCGATAAAATTAAATGCACCAAATTACCACGCTCAATAGCTACTTCTTGTTGTGTATTCCAAAGCAAGCCAGATTTGGTTACAATATTCAAATTATGGTCTTCTTTTGAAACTGAAATTAATTTCAGAGCACTTGAAGTGGTTTCTTTTTCTGAAATCCTTTCATTTAGTTTCAACGTGCCATAATTATAATTCAATTGGTTATCGTTCCATTTATTTTCCTTAATTAAAAAATTAATAAACTTGCCTGCATAGGTGTTTTCATTCACAAGGCCTTTTGAACTTATATCCTTTTTAGAAATGATATACAATTGCTCAACAGCTCTTGTTAAAACCACATAAAGCAAATTGAGATTATCTAATTCTAATTGTGATTGATGTGTTTTATAAATTTGATTTCCTAAATCCCCAAAATGTTCGACATCCTTGTTATAGTTAAGTAGCAACATATCGAAACCATTATAATCTTCAGCTTCAACAGGAAACCAAACTTTAGGCTCCAGTTCTTTATTTATATTAAGATCTGCATAAGGAAAAATAACCACTGGAAACTCCAAACCTTTCGATTTATGAATGGTCATAATCTGAACCGCATTCATATTTTCTGGAGTTACTACAGTTAATTTGTCCGCTTTATTTTCAAAATAATGGATAAAGCCGCCAACATCTGCATTTTGCTTTTGTGTGAATTCCAAAACGACATCTAAATAAAACTGAAGATAGGCATCAGGTTCAGTATTCAAATTAAATTGTCTAACGACATGTTCTACCAATTCATAAAGCGGTAATTGAAGACATTGGTTTTTGTCGATATCAATATTTAGTTGTTTTAATTCTGAAAACATTTCCTCTAGATTTTCCTTGAGATACGAAGTGAAAAATTGATGTTTGTCTTCAATTTGATGTTGTTCTGCTAAATAGGAGAGGACGTCGATTTTTAAGCTATCATTTGTAGGTTGAATGAGTAGCTTTAAAAACGAATTAATGAAATTAACCTTATCCGAATTCTTTAAAAGCAAGGTTTCCGACGAAGTGATTTTTATACCATTCTCATTCAAATAATTCGCAATAGCAACGCCTTCTTTTCTTTTTCTGACCAAAACACAAATGTCATCTAGTGGAAATCCATTTTCTTGGCATTGTTTTATGGTATCCAAAACTTCCTTGGCATATAATTCATGAATATCATCCTCTTTCTGAACATCCAAAAAATTAAGGTTCACATAACCTTCGGAAGCATTATGATTTTTTTGCTTTGCTTTTTTAAAAAGATCAGCATAGGCGTCTTCACTAAAAGCCGTTTCACTGAGATAGTCGAAAAACGAATTATTAAATTCAATAATCGCTTTGGCACTTCGGTAGTTGGTTTCTAATGGCAACACGTCAGCCTCAAGGTGAAAAGGATTATCTACCTTATTATAAAGTTTAATAAATTGTTCTGCTTCGCCACCTCGCCATCTATAAATGGCTTGTTTGGCATCACCAACCAACATGGCATCACCATTGGCTGCAGAAAGTGCATTATCTAATAATGGTACTAAATTGTCCCATTGCATTTTAGAAGTGTCTTGAAACTCATCTATAAAATAATGTTTGAATTTTTCGCCCAAACGTTCATAAATGAAAGGTGTAGGTTGATTTTTAATTTCTTTGCTTATGATAGTGTTGAATTCTGAAATCAACAATTTATTTTGGTCAGATTTTAAAGTATCCAATTCATGTTTTATGGCATTTAAAACTGAAAGTGGGGTGATATTTCTATAAAATCCTTTTTTGAGCATTATTTCGAAAATGGACCGTTTTGAATTCAAAAAATAGTCCGCTAATCGTGGTTGAATGGTATCTATGGTTGAAGCAACAAATTCTGAAACGCGTTTTGGGTACAGGGAATTGCCTTCGATTAAATCATTCTGCCAGGCAGCATCAAAACCAACCGAAAATTGCTTATCGCTTAATTTCTCAAAATGCTTGGGAAGCGAACTTCTGTTGAAATCATCGAATTGTAAGCCTGACTCTTCAATAAGCGTTAAGGCGGTATTGGCACTTTTTACGATAGCGTCTTCTTGTTGAAGAATTTCTTTTGATAATTGTTGTTTTAAAACCTTAAAATCTTCAAGCGTTTTGGTACTGAAAGTATTAATGGCAAACAGATCATTTTCATTGACCAATAATTTCGAAATTTTATTAAAATCATAACTAATATCCCAGCTTTTGTCATCATCGGCTTTTTCGATCGCGAAATCCACCAGTACTTTGGTCAAGGTTTTGTCACTTCCTGCTTTAGCGATAAGACTGTCAACAGCTTCATTTAGAAGTCGTTCTTGGTCTAATTCGACTTCAAAATTCACTGGTAATTTTAAATCGTGCGCAAAAGTTCTAATCACTCTGTGTGTAAAACCATCAATAGTAGAAATATCAAACGCACCGTAATTATGAATGATGTGTTTTAGGATATGTTTTGATTTGTCGTGTAATATTTCGGGTTGAATGTCTAATTCTCCACAAATAGCTTCAAACATGGGATGTGGATCAGTTAGGCTTTCTTCTGAAGAAAAAGATTTCAGCATATCTATAATGCGCTCTTTCATTTCACCAACTGCTTTATTAGTAAAGGTAATTGCTAAAATAGATTTGAATTGGTCGTAGCTTTTAGACTGAATAAGTATTTTCAAATAGGCTTTGGCTAGCGTAAATGTTTTTCCGCTACCAGCAGAGGCGTTGTATATTTTGAAGGCTGAATTTGGCAAAAGATTAATTTTATACCAAAATAGGGAATCTTAATAGTTTATTAAGAGAAATTTATAGACAAAATTGTAAATTTGAGTTCAAACAATTTATTAACCAATTAAAAACAAAAAGATTATGGCTTTCGAATTACCGAAATTAAAATATGCTTACGATGCTTTAGAACCAAATATTGATGCTCGCACTATGGAGATTCATCATACTAAACATCACCAAGGCTACACCAATAAATTAAATGCTGCTATTGAAGGTACGGATTTAGAAGGAAAAACAATTGACAATATTCTTATCAATTTGGATAAGGATAACAAAGCTGTTAGAAATAATGGTGGTGGATTTTATAATCACTCGTTATTCTGGGAGATTATGAATCCTGAAGGAAAAGGACGTTTGTCCGGAGACTTAAAAGATGCTATTGAATCAAAGTATGGTTCATTTGAGGCGTTTAAAGACGAGTTTTCTAAGGCGGCTGCAACACAATTCGGCTCAGGTTGGGCTTGGTTATGCGTACACAAAGGCGGAAAGGTTGAAGTTTGTTCGTCGCCAAACCAAGATAATCCATTAATGCCAGGCGTTGGTTGCGGAGGCACACCGATTTTAGGACTGGATGTTTGGGAGCATGCTTATTATCTAAAGTATCAAAATAAAAGACCAGAATATATTGAGGCGTTTTTTAATGTCATTAATTGGAACGAAGTTGAGAGACGCTATGCTGAAGCTAAGTAACAATATATAAAGAAGACTGCTGTAAGATTTTTTAATCCTTGCAGTTATTTTGAAACAAAAAATCCGAGCCTAAATAAAAAGGCTCGGATTTTTTTATAGTATGAATTTGAATTTTTACGTGAAATTAATGAGACACCTATTTTCGTGGGTATAAAATGAAAAAGGGCGAACAGATGTTCACCCTTTTTGCCCCAAATCTACCATAAACTTAACCTACTTATGTTATGGTGAGTCAAATATAAGAGGACATTGTGAACGTGTTCAATTTTTTGGACAAACGACCTATAAATTAGTCTAAGCGTGGAAAGTACGGTGTTTATGACCAAATTACTGTAGGATTAGGACTTGATGGAAATTGCAACTTAAAGTATTACTTTAATTAAAGGGCATAAAAAAAGGTGAAACGAGTTCACCTTTTTTTGCCCCAAATCTACCATGAACTTAACCTACTTATGTTATGGTGATACCAATGTAGATGTAATTTGTTAAAACGAATTAAAAATCGGACAAAGTGCGTTTATATCCGATAAAATACATATTTTATCGGATAAAAGGCTTTTTTATGTTAATGTCTAGTAGGCACGCTCTTTATTCCCTTCGTAAAAATTAATAAAAGCTCTATTTACAACTCTATTACCTCCAGCAGTTGGGTAATTCCCTGTAAAGTACCAGTCACCTAAGTTTTTTGGGCAAGCTTTATGCAAATTTTCAACAGGTTGAAAAATAATTTTGACTTCGGCGTTTATATTTTCTCCGCCAAGTAATTCAGAAATCTTATCTGAAATTTCTTCATCCGAAAAACTATCATAGATTTCTTTGACGTAGTTAACCACGTTTTTATCTTTCATGTTGACTTGTTTGAGACATTTATTATAGACCTCTTCAACAATATGATAGTTGTTATTGTCCTTTAATAATTCCAACGCAGCTCTAAACGCGACTAAACTTTCAAGGTTTGCCATATCGATGCCATAACAATCTGGGTAGCGTATTTGAGGCGCAGAAGAAACCACCACTATTTTTTTAGGATTTAATCTATCCATCATTTTAATGATACTTTTTTTCAACGTGGTACCTCTCACAATACTGTCGTCAATAATCACTAAGTTGTCGTTTGGTTTAATTACGCCATACGTGACATCGTAAACGTGTGCTACCAAATCATCCCTACTACTGTCTTCGGTAATAAAAGTTCTTAGCTTAACATCTTTAATAGCTATTTTTTCAATTCTTGGTCGTTCAGATAAAATTTCGGTAACCTTTTCTGCCGAGAGCTTACCGCCTCCACTGAGAATAGAGTTTGTTTTCTTTTCGTTGAGGTGATCTTCAACTGTTTCGATCATACCATAAAATGAGGTTTCTGCGGTATTTGGAATATATGAGAACACACTATTTTTTGTGTCATTATCAATGGCTTCAAGAACTTTTGGCATTAACAATCGACCTAGCTTTTTTCGTTCCTGGTAAATTTCGGCATCACTTCCACGTGAAAAATAGATGCGTTCAAAAGAACAGGCCTTACGTTCTAAAGGCTCTAATATTTTTTTGATTTTAGTAGTACCAGATTTTTTTGTGATGATCGCATGTCCTGGATCTAATTCCTTCACAGATTCAAAAGGCACATTAAAAACTGTTTGAATAACAGGACGCTCTGAAGCCACAACTACAATTTCATCATCCTTATAATAATAAGCTGGTCTTATTCCTGAAGGATCCCTTAAAACAAAAGAATCCCCATGACCTAACAAACCAGCCATGGCGTAACCGCCATCCCAATTCTTCGCTGCTCTCTTTAAAATTTTACCAACTTTTAAACGTTCTGCAATTAGTGGCGAACACTCATTTTTATTATAACCTTCTTTTTTTAAGTCTTTATAAATTTTTGAAACGGCATCATCTAAAAAATGACCAATTTTTTCCATTACAGTAATGGTGTCAGCCTTTTCCTTTGGATGCTGGCCAATTTCAATAAGGTTATCGAAGAGTTCGTTAACATTGGTCATATTAAAATTACCAGCCACGATGAGGTTTCTGTGCATCCAATTGTTTTGTCTTAAAAATGGATGAACGCTTTCTACGCTGTTTTTTCCAAACGTACCATAGCGTACATGACCTAATAAAACTTCACCTATATAAGGAATGTTCTTTTTCTGTAAAGCAACGTTATCTTGGTAGGCTTCGTTTTTGGTCAATTCGTCGTTAATACGCTCATTGATTTGGGCAAAAATATCTTGTATAGGTTGTTGGGCAATAGAACGCACACGACTGATGTAGCGTTCACCAGGCTTAACGTCTAATTTTATACTTGCAAAACCAGCACCATCTTGTCCGCGATTATGCTGTTTTTCCATCATTAAGTACATCTTGTTAACACCATAAAAAGCACTTCCATACTTTTCTTTATAGTATTCTAAAGGTTTTAAAAGCCTGATAAGTGCAATTCCGCACTCATGTTTTAAAGCATCACTCATGATTTTTTCTCTTTCTTTTAGAGATTCTGTAACTCCCGAATCGTCGGGACAGAATAAAAAAATGCGCTCAATTATGAGCGCATGGGTTTAATTTAATTCGATATCAAATTGTGTTAGACTCTTAAACTGGTCTAATCGTTCATAAATTTCTTTATCTGTTATGGTTTGCATACGCTCAGTTCCAAACTTTTCGACGCAGAAGGATGCAAGTGTAGAGCCATAGATGACGGCCGTTTTCATGTTTTCAAAAGAGAAGTTACCGGTTTTTGCTAAATAACCAGCAAAGCCTCCAGCGAAAGTATCACCAGCTCCAGTTGGATCGAACACTTCTTCTAAGGGAAGGGCAGGAGCGTAAAATATATTATCATCATGAAACAATAAAGCACCATGTTCCCCTTTTTTGATGACCACATATTTTGGTCCCATATCTTGAATCTTTCTGGCTGCAACAACTAGTGAATATTCACCAGTTAATTGTCTAGCTTCTTCATCATTTATAGTAATAACGTCAATATGTTTAATTGTGTTGTGCAAATCTTCTAAAGCACAATCCATCCAAAAATTCATGGTATCTAAAATGACCAATTTTGGTTTTTCAGACATTTGGTTTAACACACTCATTTGCGTATTTGGATGCAAATTGCCTAACATGACGACTTCGGCATCTTTGTAATTTTCGGGCACTACAGGTTCAAAATCGGCAAGTACATTTAGTTCGGTGGCCAAGGTATCGCGAGAGTTCATATCGTTATGATATTTGCCACTCCAAAAAAATGTTTTCCCTTCTTTTACAATTTCGATACCAGAGACATCGATATTTCTATCAGACATTAAGTCCAAATATTTTTGTGGAAAATCGCCTCCAACTACAGAAACAACTGCAGCATCTACATTAAAATTAGAAGCCGCCAAGCCTATAAAGGTGCCAGCTCCACCAAGTATTTTATCGGTTTTTCCAAAAGGGGTTTCAATAGCATCAAAAGCTACCGTACCAACAATCACTAATTTACTCATCACCTAATTTTGAATTAAGGTGCAAAAGTACGTGAAATAAAATTGAAATCGAAACCGAACTTGAAGAAGAAATCGAACTAAAAAAGAGATAATACCGCTTCGCTTTAGGACATAAGATGTAAGACTTGTTTTTGTTGTGAATTGATAAAATTGAACTTAAAAACGAATTTGACAAAGAAAAAAATGTAAGATTCGTTTTATATTTTAGGAAACTAGGGTTTCAACTCTCATTTCATAATTGCTACGAAGGACAAGTACGCTCAACCTTACAGACTGCTTAACAACAAACAACTTAACAACAAACAACAACCTAAAGATGTCTCAAAAAAGTCTCAGGATTATTGAGAAAAGATTTTGTAACCGTATAATGTTCTGTGTCTTCTAAAGCTGTTTTTTCCATGCCATTTGGAGTGATTTCATAAATAGTAGCATCAGGATAGGCTAACAACATTGGTGAATGTGTTGCAATAATAAATTGCGAGTTGTGTGTTTTTAAATGTTGATTTAAAAATGAAATAAGTGTGAGCTGTCTTGCGGGAGATAATGCAGCTTCTGGTTCATCTAATAAATAAATGCCTCTGGAGTTTATTTTCTGATTCATAATTTGTAAATAAGCTTCTCCATGAGAAAATGTATCTAACTCCTGACCAAAATTTTTCCGTACATGATGCAATTGATGGTTGGCACTATCTTTCATCTGATCTACAATATGTTTAGGAACGTTTTCCCCTAAATCTCCTAATTGGCTAGCAATAGAAGCATCAGCTCGGTGAATACTATTGAGGAAATCACCAAAATCTTCAGCTCTAAAAAAGAAACCAACCGAACGTTCTATCTGCCATGTTAATTCTAAATATGGCAATAAGGTTTTTGCGGCATCGAAACTTTTTTTAGAATAACCAACACCATCCATGTGCGGCAATTGCAATCTGTAGGCAATAGCTTCTAAAAGTGTGGACTTCCCTGAGCCATTTTCGCCCACCAGAAAAGTGATTTTGTTAGAGAAATCTAGATGCTTAGCATGTTTAATGGCAGGAATATCGTATGGAAATGGATGCGTACGATCGGTATTGATATTTATGGTTTTTAGGTATGGCAATTTTAGGTGTCTAATTTACGATAAATATACGTATATTTATCGTAAATATTACGTTATGAAAACAAATAATAAACGAAAAGAAGTTGTATTAGATGAACAAACTATTACCATTCTTAAAGAAAAGGCGAAGCAACAAGGTAGAAATTTAAAAAATTACATGGAGTTTATACTTAAGGAAAATGCTTATGCTTTCGAACCTTCTGAGGACTATAAGTTGATGATGGATAGGATGATTGATGACCATGAGAAAGGCAAAACAAACTACACACCTTGGGAAGATGTGAAAAAAGAACTTTTAAAATAATGGGATTTGAAATTGAATTAAGTCATTTCTCAAAAATTGATTTAAAAGAAGCACGTGATTATTATTTTGTGATATCTCCAGTTGTATTAAAACGGTTTGATAATGAGTTATCTGAAACAATGGAAAGAATTGCCATAAACCCTCAATATTTTCAAAAGGGTAATCGCAACAGAAAAATTGTGTTTACTAAAGAATTCCCTTTTGGTATTCATTATTTGGTTGACGGAAACACGGTTTATATTCAAAGAATCCTACATCAAAAACGACATTATCAATAAAACACCATAAGTTTAATTTTCAACATTTTAAAAAGTGTATGGAAATTCTAAGTACTAATAGTTCAATATTTTCTCAATAAACGACCCAAAATGACTCAATAACTTAATACACTTTTTAAAAATTACTTCCTCCCAAAATCAGCAGGTATTTCTCCCCAAGCCTTAGTTTCCCATTTTACAATTGTTGTGGAATAGTCATTAGTCTTTAACCATTGTACAGCACGATCTACCAAATCGTAAACAGGTTTGTTTTTAGCATTACGTTCTAGCTTAGAATTACATGTTTTTTTCCGCACCCAACTCATAGCGGTTTTAGAATCCGTGTACATTATACGGTCGCTATTGTGATTTTTTAAAAATGCTAGACCGTGAACCAAAGCTAAAAATTCGCCAATATTATTGGTGCCTTGTTCAAAAGGACCTTGAATGAAAAGTTGCTTTTTAGTTTTGGTATCCACACCTCTGTATTCCATGATACCAGGATTGCCACTCGAAGCTGCATCAACAGAAATAGAGTTGAAGTTGGGTTGTCCTATTTTTTTAAGTTCTGCTTCGGAAAGTCCGCTGGTAAATGATTTGTTTTTTCCAACGTAGTCAAAGTAATTTCCTTTTAGTGCTTTTTTTGCGGCTTCAAAATTTGAAAATGATTTGTACTGTGCTCCATCAAAACCTTTGATTTGGGCTTTGCAGTCGTCCCACTTTTCAAAAACTCCTGTTTTATGGCCTTTCCATACGGTGTAATATTTTTTTTTCTTTTTTTTTGACACGTGTTTCACGGATTTTTACTGTTTACTAAAACTCCTTAACCAATCTCTTACATAAATATCATTGTAAGAATACCATTGTGTTGAAATGGCATAAGAAAAACCATTTTTATCAATTTTATATTTCCAAGTCCACCTATTGTTATTAGTATGGATAATAGCTTCTTTTCTTTTAATACTGTCCCAATGCTTAGGAACCTTAATTAAAATCGGAAAATTATTATTAAATGTTTTTTTACTGAAATCTTTATCGCAATATTTATCCAATTCTTCAGAAGTCAAGTTTTCTAGGATATTATGTATTTTCTGTTGTATTTCTTTATTGGAAAACAGTCTGTCTTTCTTATTGGAATTTGGATTTTGAGATTTCAAAACATCCTCAACAACTTTAGGAAAATGCTCCATCTCCAACAAATGAATCTTTCCAGCGACATCTTCCGCCGAATCCGTAGCTAAAACCTCACATTTTGATTGAAATATAATCGCTCCTTCATCATAATTCTCATTGACATAATGAATAGTTATTCCTGTTTCGGACTCTTTATTTTTAACTACAGCTTCGTGCACATGCATGCCGTACATTCCTTTTCCGCCATATTTTGGCAATAGTGCAGGATGGATATTAATCACTTTATTTTCAAATTCTTTCAAAATGAATTCAGGAAATTTCCAGAGAAAACCGGCTAATACAATGAGGTCTGGTTGTGATGCTTTTAAAATATTCAACACATCTTCAGACTTAGAAAAGGCGATTCTATTAAAAGATAATGCGCTAACATTCAATTTTTTACAACGCTCTAAAACTTTGGCATGAGGATTGTTAGTTAGTACCTGAATAACAGACGCTTTATCGCTGTTGTGAAAAAACTTTATTAAATTTTCAGCATTACTCCCACTTCCGGACGCAAAAATTACCACACGTTTCATTTTACAGCTATATCAGTTTATATTTATTCAAACAAAAAAAAGAATAATAATTAACAATTAGTGCAAAACCAAAATACTTTATCTTTATTTTTACTAAATTACAAACACATTTTAAAGGTAAAGATGAATATTCAAATAAAGTTTTTTATTTTTGCCATCTAATTAAAACTTAAAATTAAAAAATTATGTCAGACATTGCATCACGAGTAAAAGCGATTATCGTAGATAAATTAGGTGTTGATGAAAACGAAGTTGTAACTGAAGCTAGCTTCACTAACGATTTAGGAGCGGATTCATTAGATACTGTAGAATTAATAATGGAATTTGAAAAAGAATTCGATATTCAAATCCCAGACGATCAAGCTGAGAACATTGCAACAGTTGGTCAGGCCGTTTCTTATATAGAAGAAGCAAAATAATACCTCTATTTTTATGGAATTAAAGCGAGTCGTAGTAACGGGTTTAGGTGCACTTACGCCAATAGGAAATACCAAAGATGAATATTGGGATGCTCTTGTTAGTGGAAAAAGTGGTGCCGCAACTGTCACACATTTTGATCCCGAAAAGTTCAAAACACAATTCGCTTGCGAAGTAAAAAACTTTGAAGTTACTGACTTTATTGACAGGAAATTAGCGAAGCGAATGGATAAGTTTTCGCAGTATGCAATGGTCGCTTCTGATGAAGCTATTGTGGACTCAAAACTAGACCTAGACGCTCTAAACAAATTGAGGGT
The DNA here is from genome assembly GCF_013394595.1 of Winogradskyella forsetii. Taxonomy (GTDB): domain Bacteria; phylum Bacteroidota; class Bacteroidia; order Flavobacteriales; family Flavobacteriaceae; genus Winogradskyella; species Winogradskyella forsetii. The sequence continues at coordinate 4,119,896 of NZ_CP053348.1, read as the reverse complement.
CGGAGTGATTTGGGGAGCTGGTATTGGTGGTTTAGAAACATTTCAAGAAGAAGTGTTAAACTATGCTGCTGGTGACGGAACACCTCGTTTTAATCCGTTCTTCATTCCAAAAATGATTGCTGATATAGCACCTGGAAACATATCTATAAAATATGGTTTTATGGGTCCTAACTATACTACAGTATCTGCATGTGCTTCCTCTGCAAATTCAATGATTGATGCCTTAAACACTATACGTTTAGGACATTGTGATGTCATTATTACAGGTGGAAGTGAAGCTGCAGTTACTATTGCTGGTATGGGAGGATTTAATGCTATGCATGCGATGAGTACTCGTAATGATGATCCAAAAACAGCTTCTAGACCATTTGATGCTAACCGTGACGGTTTTGTGTTAGGCGAAGGTGCTGGTGCGATTGTATTGGAGGAGTACGAACACGCCAAAGCAAGAGGCGCTAAAATCTACGCAGAAGTTGTAGGTGGTGGTTTATCTTCGGACGCGTATCATATGACAGCGCCACATCCTGATGGAATAGGTGTTGTTGCAGTAATGAAAAACTGTTTGGAAAATGCTGGTTTAAATCCGGAAGATGTAGATCATATTAATACACACGGTACATCGACACCATTAGGTGATGTTGCCGAGTTAAAAGCTATATCTGAAGTATTTGGCAAACACGCTAAAAACATAAATATTAATTCCACTAAATCTATGACAGGTCACTTGTTGGGTGCTGCTGGAGCTATTGAGGCTATTGCTTCGATTATGGCAATGGAGCATGGTATTGTACCACCAACAATCAACCATGAAACGGCTGACGAAAACATAGATCCAGAATTAAATTTAACGCTCAATAAAGCTCAGAAACGAGATATTAAAGTCGCAATGAGTAATACCTTTGGATTTGGCGGTCACAACGCTTGTGTATTATTTAAAAAACTAGATTAAATCCCGAATGAGCTTCATTCGTAACATATTAAATTCCCGCTCTCATGAGAACGGGGATTTTTTTTTGCAACTCAAAAAAATTCTTGGATTTAAGCCCAAAACAGTATCAATTTATATAAAGGCCTTTACACATCGTTCCATGAATATTAAGGACGATAAAGGCAATGTTATTAACTATGAGCGCCTAGAATTTGTTGGTGACGCTATTCTTGGTTCTGTTATTGCAGCTTATTTATTTGAAAAAGTGCCACATGGTGATGAAGGATATCTTACAAAAATGCGCTCTAAAGTAGTCAGTAGGGAACATCTTAATAAGTTAGGTAAAGAACTGCGTCTTATCGATTTTGTAGAAAGTAAAATTCCGAAGTCTAATTTTGGAGACAATATTCATGGCAATCTTTTTGAAGCTTTAGTTGGTGCTATTTATTTGGACAAAGGTTACAGTTTCTGCGAAAAATTTGTCTATAAACGTGTTATAAATCCGCATGTGGATATTGAAGCCTTGGAAGGAAAAGTAATTAGCTACAAGAGTTTATTGATAGAATGGTGCCAGAAGGAGAAAAACACATTTGATTACCAAGTCTATGAAGATACTGGCAACGACGAGCTAAAACACTTTTCGGTAAAATTATCCATTAATGATAAAGTGGTTTCAAAAGCAAGAGCGACTTCAAAGAAAAAGGCCGAAGAAAAAGCGTCAAAACGTGCTTTTTTTGCCTTTCAAAATGAAATAACAAAATTGCATTAACGTAGGCCTATTCAAATTATAAAATCCATCTAACTATAACGTTTTCGTAAATTTTTGCACTCAATCTTAACCTATTCTTAATAAAATTGCCCTTTTATTATACTATATTTACGAATTATACGAATTAGATTTTCAAATTTTTCATGTAAAGTTTAAAAATTCAATTGGTTTTAAGGTTATAATTGTATGGCTCTGCACAAACTTCAGGTGGATGATTTTTATGATGATTCCTTTAAACTAATTGCGATACATTGTCGATTGGAAGATTATAGATTGGCCTATTTGATCAACAAATATTTAGGGCTTAAGTTAGAACGTAAGGATAAGGACATAGACTTTAAATATTTAGAGTCGTCTTACAGTATATTTGAATGGGATAATGAGACAGAATACATACTGTGGAATTTAATTTCTAATATGTGTAAAAAGGAAGAGGATGGTTTAGCGAGTACGGGAACGTTATTTAATAAGAGTGAAAAAGTACTTAAGACATTCAATTTAATTTCTGAATTCAAAAAAGTGGATTATTTCATAAAGATTTCAGATGAAATACAGAATGTAAACGAAAAACTGATCGTACATAAATTACAAGCCATTCCACAAATAATTACTAGTTATACGGTAGATCCGTTAAAAATAAAATCGAAAGACCATTTAATTTTTTGAATTGATGCCAAACAAGAAGACAAAAATAGTAGCGACCTTAGGTCCTGCAACAAGCACTAAAGAAGTATTGAAAGCAATGCTAGATGAAGGTGCCAATGTATTTAGAATTAATTTCTCCCATGCGGATTATGCAGCGGTTGAAGAGCGCATAAAAATGATAAGGGAACTTAATGAGGAGTTTGGCTATAATGCGTCTATTTTAGGGGATTTACAAGGCCCTAAATTACGTGTAGGTACGATGAAAGGTGAGGTAATTGTAAATGAAGGCGATGAAATTATTTTCGCCACAGGAAAGCGTTTTGAGGGGACCAAGGAGCGTGTTTACATGACTTATGATAAGTTTCCTCAAGACGCAAAACCAGGAGAGCGTATTCTGTTGGATGACGGCAAACTCATTTTTGAAGTCGTTTCTACAGATAAAAAATCTGAAGTTAAAGCTAGAGTGATACAAGGTGGCCCTTTAAAATCCAAAAAAGGGGTGAACCTTCCAAACACTAACATTTCGCAACCAGCTTTAACGGAAAAGGATATTGAAGATGCAATTTTTGCTTGTGGGCAAGGAGTGGATTGGATAGCCTTGTCTTTTGTGCGTCATGCAGAAGATTTAATGGAGCTTGAACAGTTAATAAGTGAACATAGCGACCATAAAATTCCAATTATTGCTAAGATTGAAAAGCCAGAAGCGGTTGAGAATATCGATAAAATTGTGGCCTATTGCGATGGTTTAATGGTGGCTCGTGGTGATTTGGGCGTTGAAATTCCTGCTGAGGAAGTACCATTGATTCAAAAGCAACTAGTACTTAGAGCAAAACGGGCTAGAATTCCGGTAATCATTGCCACCCAAATGATGGAAACCATGATTACAAGTCTAACGCCAACACGTGCCGAGGTGAACGATGTGGCCAATTCCGTAATGGATGGTGCTGATGCCGTGATGTTATCTGGTGAGACTTCTGTTGGGCAATACCCTGTTCAAGTTATTCGTCAAATGGCAAATATTATTCGAAGTGTTGAAGATTCGCCACTTATTGAAGTACCACAATCGCCACCACACATTAGAACCAAGCGTTACATTACAAAAGCGATTTGTTATCATGCCGCAAATATGGCAAATGAGATTAATGCAAAGGCGATTTCTACATTAACAAATAGTGGATATACAGCCTTCCAAATTTCGGCTTGGAGACCTTCTGCTCATATTTTGGTATTTACGTCAAATAAAAGAATTTTAACCCAACTAAGTTTACTTTGGGGAGTTTCGGCTTTTCATTATGATAAATTTGTAAGTACAGATGAAACTGTTGGAGATACTAATAGAATAGCCAAGAAAAACGGATTTTTAAGTGTTGGCGATATGGTTATTAGTTTAGCATCCATGCCAATTGCTGAAAAGGGTATGGTAAACACCCTACGTGTTAGGGAAATTACTAATGAATAGGATTTATAATAAGCTATTTAACTAATTTTGATGAACTTAAAAGGGGGTGGTAGGCATTTCCTATAAATCATTATTATATGCTAATTAGCAGTTTGTAATATATAATTCTAGGAATTTCAAGTATTCTATTACTAACGTTCGTTCATATAAATGACTTGTTTGTATGCATTAATTTTTCCTGTATCCATTTTGCTTATCATTTTTGGATTATTCAAAATGGCTTTAAAGCATTTTAGCCGTATTCAGTAATTCGTATTTAGCAATTATATAGTCGTAAGTTTCAATCATTATAATTCAAATTCAGCAAGCATTTTTTTTATTCTGAACGTAATTTATTATCAGTCTCTAGAAACTTATTTAAGTTTACTCTATAGATTCTACTCAATCCATTTTCATATTTATTAATTTCAGAAAAAAGTGACTGCGCACTAATATAACCTGAATCCAGTCGTTTAACAGTACTTCTGCGGCTTGTAAAATAGAGCATACCTGTACTCTGATTTACAAAAGGGCAATAATCTATTTGTTTAGAATTGATCGCCTTACCCAGGTTTTTTGCCGGTGACCATGAGCCGTTTTTTTGATGGCTTATATATAAATCACCACTACCAACACCGTCTTTCCTTTTCCAGCCGCTAAAGAGCATGTAAGATTCATCTGGTGCAATAAAGGCATTGAATTCCGGGCCGTTGCTATTAATTGCGTCATCTAATTTTATAGGTGCGCGGTAAGTGCCATTCTCCCACTTACTAACATAGATGTCGTCTTGCGACTGAGAATTTTCATTTATGGTCGTAAAATAAATATTATTAGACAGCGCAACGGAAGGATAGAATTCATCTGCAGTAGTATTGATAGGTGCTCCTAGATTAATGGGTTGTGACCATTCGGCAGTTTTATCTTGTCGCTCTACATACCAAATATCAAAATCTTTAACAGCAGTACTGTCCTTAGAAGTTGGTCTGTTAGATGCAAAATACAATCTCAGATTATCAGGAGAAATGAAAGGTTCTAGGTCTTTGTATTTACCAGAAAAGCTACTTATTTTTGGTTGTCCCCAATTCATATCTCCTCTTTGAATTTTCATGATAACCGATAATTCACTCAAAGGACTTAATAATGTAAAATAAGCTTCGTCTTCCTCTACGTTGATAGTAAAATCTCTAATATTTGTAAATTGAGAGAATACATTTTCTGCAAATGGTTGAACTCCCATAACTGTTTCTTGCGTTGTGGATTTGGAGACGCTAGGCCCTTCTGTTTTCGTATCACAATTTGAAAATGTAACAACTAAAATTATAGGCGATAAAATTTGAGAGAATTTCATGGTGCTTGATTCATTAGAAATTAATTTAAATGTAGTAAAATTAGGGTATTAAAACTCGAACTTTAACTGTACACTAACAGCTTCTTTTTCCTCTTTTTTAATTTTTTTGGGATCTGTATTCAAATTAGACATGGAAATACCCAATAGTCTAACCGAATTATTGAGATTGTCTTGGTATAATAGATCTTTTGCAGTTTCTAATATGATGGCTTTCTCGCTTACAAAATAGGGTAGGGTTTTACTTCGGGTTTGCAAGGTAAAGTCACTATATTTTATTTTAAGCGTTATGGTTTTTCCGGAAACGTTACTTTTAGTTAAACGTTTTGAGACTTCCTGTGCAATTTGCTCTAGTTTTTCGAGCATAAAAATTTCCGAGGACAGATTTTCACTAAATGTACGTTCTGCAGCTAAAGATTTACGAATGCGATTGGGTTTTACTTCACTGTTATGTATGCCTCTTACAACATCATAATAGTAGCGACCGGATTTCCCGAAGTTTGCATCAAGATATTCGAAGCTTTTGGCCTTTAAATCCTTACCAGTAAAAATGCCTTTTTGGTACATCTTTTCGGCAGTGACTTTACCGACACCATAAAATTTCCGAATATCCAAATCTTCCAAAAATTGGAGAACATCTTCTGGGTTAACGGTTTTTTGCCCATTGGGTTTGTTATAATCACTGGCTACTTTTGCAATAAACTTGTTAATGGAGATCCCTGCGGAAGCTGTTAAGCCAACTTCATCGTAAATCCTGGTTCTTATCTTTTGTGCCAGAATAGTGGCACTAGGTAGGCCTATTTTGTTCTCGGTTACATCCAAATAGGCTTCGTCTAAAGATAACGGTTCTACCAAATCTGTATAATCGTGAAAAATTTTCCGAACTTGGTTTGAAATTGTCTTATAACGATCAAAATTGGTTTTGACGAAAATAAGTTCAGGACATAATTTTATGGCCAATCGCCCAGACATGGCGCTTTTCACTCCAAATTTTCGGGCTTCATAACTTGCCGCACTTATAACACCTCTTGTACCTCCTCCGCCAACAGCTATCGCTTTGCCTCTAAGCTCAGGATTATCCATTTGTGCCACAGACGCATAAAATGCATCCATATCTACATGAATTATCTTTCTTATAGGAAAATCACTTAGCATGGTGTAAATTTAGGCATTTAATGCCTTTTAATTTTTTATTTTTACTGGACATGGCGATTGAAATAGAACGAAAATTTTTAGTAACATCTGAGGCTTTTAAAAAAGAGGCTTTTAACAGTTATGCCATAAAACAGGGGTTTTTGAATAGCCATAAAGAACGAACCGTACGGGTTAGATTGAAAGAAGATAGTGGCTATTTAACCATAAAGGGGAAATCAACGGCCAATGGCTTGGTGCGTTTTGAATGGGAGAAAGAGATTTCCAAAAATGATGCAGAACATCTTTTAAAACTATGCGAAGAAGGCATTATTGATAAAATACGCTATGAAGTAAAGTACGGAAACCACATCTTTGAGGTTGATGAGTTTTTTGGTGCTAATGAAGGCTTAATCATTGCAGAAATTGAATTAAATTCTGAAATTGAATCTTTTGAAAAACCGAAATGGTTGGGAAACGAAGTTACGGGAAGCGTAAAATATTATAATTCCCAATTGAGTTTATATCCTTTTAAGGATTGGGAATAAATATTAAAGATTTTCAAAACATAGAAAAAGCCTATCCTTAAATAAAGGATAGGCTTTTTTTATTCTATCTAATTGTAAATTACTCTTCTTGCATATTTTGCATATCTTCATTTACGATAATAAATTCAGAACGTCTGTTTTCACCGTATTGTTCTTTAGTACAACCAGAAGAACAATCAATTTTTGGCTCAGATTCGCCTTTACCTATTCCAGAAATACGAGACTCATCAATACCTTGAGAGATTACATATTGTACCGTAGTTTTAGCTCTGCGGTCAGAAAGGTTCATATTATATGATTCAGAGCCTCTCTCATCTGTATGCGATGTTGCCTTGATCACCAATTCAGGATACTTTTTCATAACCTGAACAAGTTTATCTAATTCAAAAGCAGCTTCAGCAGTTATGTTTGATTTATCAAATTCAAAGAAAATTGGTGCTAAAACAATTTGTTCTGGTTCCATTATCGATTCAATTGGTTCTAAAGAAATTTGAACGTTATTTACCTCTTCGTTAGTCCCTTTTACTGGAACTTTTTTACTGTCGAATCCGTCCATAACAACCTCTAGTTCAGAATCTTTTTCACATTCTACGATAAATTCAGCAATACCTTCATCATTGGTCATTTTTGAGGTTACTTTATTACCTTCTTCATCATATAAAGAGACCGAAGCACCTGAAATCGGTTCACGGTTCTCATCGTCTAGAACTGTTGCGCTAACTACAACATCACAGAGTGGTTGTAATTTTTTGAATTCATAAATGTCATCACTTCCTTTACCGCCTTCCCTGTTAGAAGATACGAAACCCTTATCATTTTCTTCGTCAATTATAAAGGCGAAATCATCGGCATTACTATTAATAGGAATACCAACATTACGCGCATTTGCTAGAGTACCATCAATTTCTTTAGTGTAAAACACATCAAAACCACCGAGGCCTAAATGACCATTTGATGAAAAATATAGGGTATTATTACTACTGATATAAGGGAACCCTTCTTCGCCTTCAGTATTGACTTTTTGACCTAAATTTTCTGGTTCGCCTAAAGTACCATCTGCGTTTATTGGAGCTTTGTAAATATCATAGTCTCCAAAACCGCCTGGCATGTTTGATGCAAAGTATAAAGTGCTTCCATCTGCACTTACAGATGGGTTTTTAACTGTATAATTTTCGCTGTTAATACCTACATCCTCTATGGTATCCCAATCGTCTCCTAATTTTGTGGCTTTAAATAAATAAAGTTGACTAAATCGTGCACCGCTCAGAGAATCCTTTTCGTAATCTTTTTCATAAAAACTTTCACGTGAGAAATACATGGTTTTACCATCAGGTGAAAAAGACACTAAACCTTCATGATATTTAGTGTTTAATTTTTTATTAGCTAAAGTAGCTTCTTGATAAGTACTGTCTGAATTTTTAACAATTGTGTATATATCTAAAAAAGGCTGGTCGTTCCAACCATAAGTTTTACGACTGTCATTACGGGCAGAAGTAATATATAATTTGCCATCATTTAATGTACCACCAAAGTCTGATTGTTCAGAATTAAAAGAAGCATTCTGCACGTTGAACTTTTTACCTTGTTCTAAAATTTTAGGAAGGTAATTTGGATTTTTCTTGTAGGCTATGGCTCTATTATCTGCTGGTCGCATAGAAGCAAATTTCTCCATTTGTACATTAGAAGCTTCATACTTTCCATTTGCTTTTAACATTTGTGCGTACTTATAGACCATTTCTGGCTTTTCGGAAGTTTCTAATGCTTTGGCATAATAGCGCTCTGCTGCTTCAGTGTTAAATATGTTATAATAGCTTTCGGCAAGTTGGCTATAAACATAGGTGTCTGCTTTACCCTCATTGACAAGTTCTTCGTAGCTTTCTGCCGCATCCACATACTGGTATCTAGCAAATTGTTTATCTGCTTTCTTTGTATCGCTATTTTGAGCAGTTAAGCATAAGCTACTCATCAACGTAATAAATAATAATGTTTTAAAGTTTTTCATAATTGTTTTAGCTTAACTGATTAAAAGTATCTTGGTGAACGTGAAACACGCTTTGGAAAATTAAGATCGAATAATAACATGATCTCGTGTGATGCTGGTGCGTAAGCTTTTATATCCGAAGATATAGCGTCATATGCATAGCCAATTCTTAAACCATCTGTGAGCGCAAAATTTACTAAGCCAGAAAACGAATCATCTAAGCGATATGAAGCTCCAATCTCAAACTTCTTAAAAAACCGTGCATTTAAGTTGACATCAAATGAAGTTGGTGCATCAAATGCAGATTTTACCATAACCGATGGCTTTAACTCTGTATTTGGAGAAAGATCGAACACGTAACCACCAGTTAAGAAATAGTGTTGTGTTTCTGATCCTATTTTTCGACCATCATTATCTAAATGTACAGAGGATAATAAATTGGGTACAGATAGAGAGACGTAGTATTTATTCGTATAATAAAAGAAACCAGCTCCAATATTTGGTGTCGTTGAATTTATATTTTGATTTAGGAAGGGATCATCTGTGTTAACGATTTCAATACCAGCCAATCCTATATCATGAAAAGTGGCGCCCGCTTTAACACCAAATGCTAATTTATGTTCACCACCTAAATTTAAAGTGTATGAAACATCTACATAGGCATTGGTTTCTTTAACGGGACCAATTTGATCTGCGATAACTGAAAGCCCTAATCCAAGATTACTTCCAATTGGGGTATGACCAAAGAACGTTCCTGTTTCAGGACCTCCTTCAATTCTAGACCATTGGTTTCTGTATAGTAATCCAAAAGAAAGGCCTTCTCTTGATCCTGCATAAGCAGGGTTTACTATATTCATATTATACATGTACTGTGTGTACTGAGGGTCTTGTTGCCCGTGCATTTGTAATGCCATGAGCAAAACCGCTATAATAGAGAGTTTTTTCATTATATTAAGTTGATTCTGTTAGTTGATTATCTGTTAATGTACACCCAAGCACTTTTTGATTTTGCACCACCTTCGTAAATAACGGTGTAGAAATAAGTACCTACAGGTAATTCTTCACCATCATCCGTTTGTCCATGCCATTCGTCAAGGTAGTTAGTTTTAGAATATACAAGGGTTCCATTTCTATTGAATATTTCAAGTTTAGTAACATTGAAACTGCTTAAATCAAAAGTATCATTCATCGTATCATCGTTTGGTGAAATACCTTCAGGGAACACACAAGACTCAAGTTCTAAAACAGTTGTTGCAATAGTAGCTGTACATCCTGTATCATTGAATGTAATTGTAGCTTCATAAACACCTGCGTCTAAAACGTTATTCAACATAGCACTATTGCCATTAAACGGATCACCATCTAGAGTCCAACTAATTGATACTTCTGAATCCGTAAAATTATCAGGTTCAAAACCGATTGAAATTGGAACGGTGGCATTAGGACAAACCTCATAATCGATATTTTCATTATTAAATTCAGCTACCGGTGGTAAATTCACATCAATATCAAAAGTTGTCGTCTGGTAACATCCAGTGGTTGTGTTCTCAGCTCTTATATATAAGGTTTCACCCGCACTAGAATAGGTTGTACTTGTAATATCTCCGGTGTCTTCATCTGCATCCTCTTGGGAATTATGATAAGTTACTTCTATTCCATCTTCCGTTGTAACTTCAGTATTGATAGATGTTAAATCAAATTCTGTAGTCCCATCAATTGAGCCATCCATATCATCACAAACAAATAATGGTTCTGGTTGGTTAATGGTTGGCACTGGATTAACAATTAATTCTACACTTGAAAGTTCACGACAACCTAAATATCCATCAGTAGCCGCATCTGAATCCTCAATTCTCATGAATATGGTTTCACCTGTTGAGCTAAAACCATCGGTAGCAGTAATTGCGCCCATTGCCTGATTAGCATCAGTCGGATCGGTATAATAACTTATTGTGAAACCATCTAAAGCCAGCTCGGCTGTTAAAGCATCTAAATTGAACGATGCAGCACCGTCAGCTTCAGGACCATCACATAAAGTAATAGTTTGTGGTTCTACTGGCTCTGGGCTATCATAAAAATTAATTTGAATATAAGCAGAAAAATACAGGACGCTTTGGTCACAAATTCCTCCTAATACGCGAACTTGATAAGTTCCCGTTTCCGTAGCAGTTAGTGTTGGTTCGTTATAATCAATTACGTTTCCTTGGTCGTCAAGTTCTGTAACCAATTCACCATCCTGAAACCATTGATAAGTATCAACATCATAGAATGTAGTGGCTTCTAAAAGTACTCCATCATCGAACCCACAAAAATCAAATATTTCATCTAACTCGGCTGGACTTTCAATATCGTCTTCAACAGGAGCTCCATCTAATTCCAATACCACATCACATACCACATCGCAGTTAGTACCATCTGTTGGACCAGAATCTTGCACAAAAGTATAGTTCCCTTCTTGTTGTGAGAAATTAGTTATTAAAATAATATATGTTGAATTTGCTGGTACTCCATTTAATTCTATTGTTTCTATAGAAGTTCCAGAGAAACTACAATCGGCAATCGTATCTGGTAATAATTCTACACAACCGCCTTGTTGATCCACAAAAGGTCCCCAAACTATAAAATCAATATCTAAACCAGCACCTCCAGCATTTGTTTGTTCTAGAGTAAATACGTAGTCACCCGCATCATCAAATAATATAGTATTCCATTGCGGATCTGGTTGAGATCCTAAACAGTCATAATCTAAGTAAGGAGGTGCCGTTTGGTCACCAACAATACTTTCATATTCAATATCCTGAGCTGCACAAATAGGTAAAGCATCTAAACAATATACAGGAATACCTAAAGTGCTAATACAAAGATCGAAAGTGCTTGTTTCTGCGATTGATCCTGCGGAGAATACTCTTACATAATATGTGTTACCTACAATTAATTCTGGAGTTAGGCTAAAATCATCGGCAGTACAATATACTTCCGAAAGCGCACCACAACTACCTTCATAAAGGGCATGATCTAAATTAAATGTTCCTCCTGCCACATTTTGTATTTCAATAATTTGTTGAGTTCCTATTGCGGTAAATTGGAACCAAACGTCGTCATCTGGATTTCCAGAACAACTACCAGAAGGCACTCCTGAAGGTGTAGCCGCCAAAATAGTACCTGAATTTACTTGTTCACAAGATTCACCAGGATTTACAACAGCGACAGTAGCATCCGCACACTCATCATTGCTAGGCGGACAAGCCAATACTTCAAAAGTTTCACTACTGATAACACAATTGTTGTCTTGCTCATTGGTTACAAATATTTTTACAGCTGTTCCAAAAGGAAAAGGTCCTGCTTGAAAAGTATCTAACGCCAAAGCTTGAATTGTGCCTGCATCAAAATTATTTGAAATTTCTAATGACGTAGCATCACCTAAGCTAGTAATATTAACATCGATAAAAAATTGATCATTGGCACAATCAGGAACGGTAGTGTAGTTTGCCTCAGCTAGCGTACACAATAATTCTTGAATATTTACCGTAAAATCTAAAGTTATACCCCAAGTACCATCATAACATGGGTCTGGCGTTGCCTGTCCAAAATCCGCTGCTCCAATCCGCATTCTATGCTCACCTATTGGTGCAGTTAATGGCATTACAAACGAAGCATCAAAGAATTGAGGATCACCAATTCCATCGGATTCTCCTTGAAAAACTATCTCAGTATCTTCAAAAATTAAATTATCATTGAAGTCTATCCAAATATTAGTGTTATATGTAAATCCGTGGTCAAATTCAATTTCGACGTTAGTATTTATACCTTGAAAAACATTAATCACTGGAGAAGTATTGTTTTCGTAGGTTACATCACCAATACTAGGGAAATCAGTAAACCCTACAGTTACATTATTTATACCATCACCATCATTACTTGATGGTATCGATTCACAATACCCTGTAAAAAATTGAAAAGGACCATTAAAAGAACTTTCATTACCAGGACCACAAATCGCTTGTACATAAAATTCATAGCTTGTATCTGGTGTTAGACCAGTCAATATAAAAGGATTAGTATCCACACCAGCTTCAATAGTACCTGTCCCTAAGGCAAAACCAGCCTCTCCATATTGGATGTTCCAAGATGCTGATGTTCCGTTTTCCGTCCAACCGACTTCAGTAGAAGTTAAACTTAAGTTGTTGGCGGTTAAATCTGTCGGTTCCGGACAGGTCGGTATACCTCTTACTCTAAAATTATCTACAAAGACATCTACATCTTCTGAATCATCAACTGTTCCGTCCGAAGCTAATATGGCAAACTGTACAATTTGACCACTGTAAGCGGTTAAATCAATCACAGGATGTTCTCCAGTTAAAGGAACAACAGAACTACTGTCATAAGTTAGTAAGTTTGTCCACGTAGCACCATCATCGTTGGTAACTAGTAACTGTACTGTATCATCAGACCCTAAAGTTCCAGGTGTTGTAGAATTAGCGAAGAGCATAATACCAAAATCGAATTCTACTTGAAATGGCCCACCTGTTAAATCAAATCTTGGTGAAATAATCCAATCACTTCTAACGCCGCCTTGATATAAATTAATTCTATAAGCGCCAGTTGTACCATCATTTTGGAAACCATCTGCTCCCCAAAGACTATTACCTAATTCCATAGGTCCTGTCGTGGCGTCACCACTGTCTGCCTCTTCCCAACATTGTGCAGGAATAGTTGTGAAATTTTCAATATAATCAGGTATATAAACATCACAGAGGGTTTCAAATGTAAATGGTCCAGCCCACCCACTAAGCTCTCCTCCACAATCGGCTTGTACATAGTAATCATAGCTCGTAATGGCACTAAGACCAGTAGCATCATATGGGTTTGATATATCAGTTGCAGTAGGGGTTCCTGTAGGAGCTGTGCCAGAAGGCACGATTTCAATATTCCAAGAAACAACGGTACCGCCTTGAGTCCAGCTTAATTCAGCACTATTAGAAGTAATTGTACTTGCAGTTAACATTGATGGATTAAAACAACTAGGAGCTTCATCAATAGTGACATCATCAATTGCAATATCATCAGTAAAATCTCCAGGTACGGTCTCAGAAAATATAAAGCGAGCTTGGATATCTCCGGTAATGGTTAAACCACCTAAATCTATAACTTTAAGTTCCCAACCAACCGTATTAGTATTGAAAGTTCCTACGTTATTCCAAGCTGCACCATCCCACACCTCAACGTCTAAAGTACTATTGGCATCACCTTGATTATCGCTAATTTCATAGAATGAAAGTGCAGGTGCTGTTAAACCACTCACATCAACTAAAGGACTTGTTAAAGTACTAGGCCCATCATCTCCAGAAGCATCTACCCAAGCGAAATAATTGTTAGTGGCTGTAGATCCAGAAAGTGTACCACCGTCACCAATATTATCAAAACCTCCGTCATCTGCAAACTCCCAATCTTCTCCACCGCTCATAGACCAACATAAAGGAATATCACCAGCATTTTCAAAACCTTCCGTGTATGGCGCAGTAAAAGTTACACATTCAGTAGCAAAGATAAATGGACCTACCCATAGACTAAGGTCACTTGGCCCACAATTGGCTTGATAATAAACATAATAAGTCGTTGCAGGTGTAAGACCTGATAAAGTGGTATTTGGTGAGCCTGTTACAGGAGCTGAAACTTCTTCTTCACCATTTCCAGGTGTAAAATCTGCGCCACCACTATATTCAATATTCCATTCTGTTTCAGAGTCTCCAGCAGTCCAATCTAAAATTGCTGAATCTGAAGTTACACTTGAGGACATTATTCCAGTAGGTTCAGGACACGTTGGTGACTCAAACAATGTCACAACAATATTGGACCAATTCGCATCCGAATCCGCCCAACTTTGATTTAGAACCAAGTCTAATGATCCATCCGTCGTTGGGTCATAAAGACCAGCAAAATCACCTACAAAAGTAATTACGGCATCTGCACCTAAAGCACCACTAGTTGTTGGTGGGTCTATTAAAACAGATCCGGCAGTTGTCGTTACTGTTAAATCTGCCTCATTAGAATACGGGTTTGCTCCTCCAGCAACCCAGTCGGCTGATATAGAAAAGGACTCGTAAGAGCCAGACGAAGAAGCGGGCACTCCAGCTGTATTCGCCACATCATTGAGATTAATTGTAACAGGCGATCCTTCAGCCACATTCGTAGGGCCTACAATCGTAGGAAAATTATACTGGGCACTAGCCGTTAGGAAAAAGCCAAGCATGATTAAAAATAGAGTAATCTTTTTCATCATTAATCGATTTGTTAAAAAATTATTTAATTCCCTTATAATCATTAGATTAAAAGGAGGTTTGTTGTTGTTTAAGAAAAAATGTGTTGTAATACGCATTCCTTGCGTTGGTTGGACGATTTGGCTATGCGAATTCGAATATATAAAAAATGGCTATTAAGAAGAGCTTAACATTGTTATAATAGATTAACTACCTTAATAATCGATAAATGGTAGAGGCGATTTTTTAAGTTGACTTCAATTGAATATAAACAGGAAAATGGTCACTATATCCGCCTTTATATTTTTTGCCGACATAAGTTCTAAATGGCTGTCCTTTATATCTACCTTGATACTGCGTTAGAGACTTAACATTAAATATTTTAGCCTCAATAAATGCTAATTTGGTTGTATTGGTATCAAAGAAATTTGTAGAAAATAGAACTTGGTCAAATATATTCCATTGAAAATTGTGATTTAAACTTCCATTATCGTGAGACCAAACCGTTTTGAAGGGATTATAAAGGTTGCTTTCTTTTTCCAATAATAACAAACTTTTGCTGCCTGGATTGTCATTAAAATCTCCCATAACAATAGTTTTGTCATTTGGGTTTTTTTCTTTCAATCGTTTTGTTATTGAGTTTACAACATTAGCTGCTGCTATATGCCTAAATTCAGTCTCCTTTTCACCTTCTCTTCTAGACGACCAATGATTGACGATTATATTAAGGATTTCACCTTTTAGTTTGCCTTGTACCAAAAGAATGTCCCTCGTGTAATCTTTTTGGCCTAGGTCGTTTTGAAGATAAACGGAAAAGGTTTCAGAATGTTCAACTTTAAAAACACTGGGTTTGTAGAGCAGTGCTACGTCGATGCCTCTTTCGTCCATAGAATCATAATGTACATAACTGTAATTTTCATCCCTTAAGTTTTTACTATTTACTAAGTCTGATAACACGGTTTCATTCTCAACCTCAGCTAACCCGATTATTGCTGGTGCAACTTTAGATTGCTCTTTACCTATTTGAGAAATTACGGCGCCTAATTTCATTAATTTATTTTGATAGCGCTTTGGCGTCCATCGTTTGGCTGACGCTGGTAAAAAATCATCATCGTGTGTTAAAGGGTCATTTTCAAAGTCGAATAAATTTTCAACATTATAAAACGCTACAGTATAAATTTCAGAATTATAATTCATGGGACTAAATATAGGTTATTTTAAAATTTATATAGACAGCCACTAATTGCTTAACTTTGCACCTTTAATGTATTTATGATAGAAAAAAAAGATATAGACTTAGAAAAAACGGTCCTGATAGGTATTATTACACAAGACCAAGATGAAGAAACATCAAAGGAATATTTGGATGAACTCGAATTTTTAACCTACACCGCTGGTGGTGAGGTCATAAAACGCTTTACCCAAAAAATGACCATGCCAAATCCTAAAACCTTTATTGGCACAGGGAAAATGGAAGAAGTTACCAAATTTGTAAAAGAAAATGATATAGGTACCGTAATATTTGATGACGAATTATCGCCAGCCCAAGAACGAAACATCAGTAAAATACTGAATTGTAAGATTCTCGATAGAACGAATCTTATTCTGGACATTTTTGCCCAACGTGCACAAACAAGCTATGCAAGAACCCAAGTAGAATTGGCGCAATGTGAATATTTATTGCCAAGACTTAAAGGGATGTGGACACACCTTGAGCGGCAAAAAGGGGGTATTGGTATGCGTGGTCCTGGTGAAACAGAGATTGAAACCGATAGACGTATTGTTCGTGATAAAATAGCTTTGCTAAAATCAAAGATCAAAACCATTGATAAGCAAATGGCTGTTCAACGCGGTAATCGTGGGAAAATGGTACGTGTGGCGCTGGTCGGTTATACCAATGTTGGAAAATCAACACTGATGAACGTGATCAGTAAAAGTGATGTCTTTGCCGAAAACAAGTTATTTGCTACGCTAGATACGACCGTGAGAAAAGTGGTTATTGGAAACTTGCCTTTTTTAGTTAGTGATACTGTGGGATTTATTAGAAAACTGCCAACACAATTGGTAGAGTCTTTTAAAAGTACGCTAGATGAAGTTCGGGAAGCTGATTTATTGCTTCATGTCGTTGATATTTCACATTCCAATTTTGAAGAACATATAGATTCCGTCAATCAGATTTTAGACGAAATTGATAGTAAGGATAAACCAACTATCATGGTTTTTAATAAGATTGATGCCTATGAACCAGAACCTTTTGATGAAGATGATTTAGTAGAAGAACGCACCAAAGCCAATTTTACTATTGAAGAATGGAAAAAAACTTGGATGTCGCGGTTAGATGGCAATGCGTTGTTTATTTCCGCATTGAACAAGGAAAACATGGATGAATTTAGAAAACGGGTTTACCAAGAAGTCAGGGAAATCCATGTGACGCGCTTTCCATACAATCATTTCTTGTATCCAGACGTTGAAGATATAGAATAGATAAAAGATATCAGACCGCTTCGCTTTTGGATGTTACCTGCCTGCCGCAGGCAGGGAATTTAGACTTGAATCTAAATAGCTGACAAAAATTTGTGTTTAAATTGAAAAATTAGTGGTTCTCTTAGAATGATTTTCGAAAAAGTATGGTTGACATAGAAATAGCTTCAATATGAATTCTTTTTTCACTAGAATTAAATCGCGATTAAAAAAATTATGGCAGAATAAGTGGATTAAATGGTCGCTTGTTGCAATCGGTGCTGTCTTACTATTTCTTCTAGGGCTTTACATCAGTATTTATCTTGGGGTATTTGGAAAGCTTCCTACTTTGGAAGCTATCGGTTCCATAAAGCAAGAGCAGGCCACACAGTTGTTAGATAAGGATGAAAAATTAATTGGCAAATATTATATTTATGACAGACAGCCCGTAAAATTTGAAGATTTCCCAAAACACCTCATTGATGCGCTCGTTGCTACAGAAGATTCAAGATTTTATGAGCACGACGGCATTGATAACATCAGTTTGATGCGTGTTTTTGTCAAAAATTTAATTCTTCAGGATAAGTCAGCAGGAGGCGGAAGCACCATAACACTTCAATTGGCTAAAAATCTTTATGGCAGGAAGAACTATGCGATATTCAGTATGCTTATCAATAAGTTTAAAGAATCTATTGTTGCCAAACGTATTGAAGCCGTTTATTCCAAAGAAGAGATTTTAACCTTGTACCTAAATACCGTTCCTTTTTCCGATAATACGTATGGTATAGAAAGTGCCTCCCGTAAATTCTTTAATAAATCGGTAAAAGATATTTCATTAAATGAAGCCGCCACTTTAGTTGGTACCTTAAAAGCCAATACATATTACAATCCAAGAGTACATTTGGAGCGCAGTAAAGACCGAAGGCATGTGGTTTTAAGCCAAATGGTGAATTACAATTATTTGGCCGAAGATTCACTAGACTATTATTCAAATCAAGATTTAGAATTAGAGTATCGGTCGTTTAATCACGATTTAGGTTTGGCACCTTATTTTAGAGCCGAAGTCAAAAAACAATTGGAATCTATTTTAGATACCTTAAAATCGCCTGATGGAGAGCAGTATAATTTATACAAAGATGGCTTAATCGTCCACACGACGCTAGATTATAAAATGCAGGAATTGGCAGAAGAAGCCATGAAAGAACACATTAGCAAACTTCAAACGGATTTTGAAAATTCATACGGTAAAAGCGCACCTTGGGAAACCAACAAGAAACTACTCGAAAATGCCATTAATAATTTACCTCAAGTCAAAGCTTATAAAGCGCAAGGGTTATCTGAAAGTCAAATCAATGACTCACTAAGTCTTAAAAAATTGACTGATTTATTTAGTTGGAAAGGCGATACCATCAAAAAAATATCAACTATAGATAGTTTAAAACATTATCTCAAATTCTTAAATACTGGAATGCTCTCTATAGAGCCGACTACAGGTGCTGTGAGAACTTATGTTGGTGGTATTGATTACCGATATTTCAAATACGATCATATTTCACAAAGTGAACGACAAGTTGGTTCTACATTTAAGCCTTTTGTTTATACAGCAGCTATCGAGAATGGCTTGGATCCATGTACTTATTTTTCGCTAAATAAAGTGACTTACACCGATTACGATGATTGGACTCCTAGTAATTCTGGCGGTGATGAAGATGAAGATCCTTATATCAATTATACGTTGGAAAATGCGCTGAGCAATTCCATAAATACTATTTCTGTTAAGGTTATGGAAAGGGTTGGAATACCAAAGGTTTTAGAACAGGTTGAAAAATTAGGCATCTCAAAAAAATTACCAAATGAACCATCCTTAGCCTTAGGTGTTGCAGAAATCAATTTAAAGGATTTAACAGGCGCATATGCCAGCTATTTAAATAACAACCGATCAGTAAAACCTTATTACATCACTAAAATTGAGGATAAATCTGGAAACGTCATTGCCACGTTTCAACCTGAAATTTCAGAAAAGGAAGCTTATAACGACTATACGAGACAAGTACTTTTGGAAATGATGAAATCTACAGTCAATAAAGGAACCGCTTCAAGATTACGAAGTACCTATGGTCTAAAAAATGAAATTGCTGGTAAAACAGGAACGACACAGAACAATAAAGACGGTTGGTTTGTAGGTTTAACCCCAAAATTAGTAACCATCACTTGGGTAGGAAACGATAATCATGCTATTGGATTCAAATCCACAGGAATGGGACAAGGCGCCAATTCGGCCTTACCGATTTTCGCTAAGTTTTTTCAAAAATTGAATACTGATAATGATTTTAACTCAATTACCAGAGCTCAGTTTGAGAACCCTTCGGAGCAAGTTTTAGACGATTTGGATTGCGAACCTACTAAACGCGATGGTTTTATTAAACGCTTATTCAAGAAAAAGAATAAGAAGACAACGTTTAATTGAGTTTAGAAAATAAAAAAACCTATCTAAATTTCAATCTAGATAGGTTTTTTTTAAAAACTATTAGTTGCGATTAGAACTTATAGCTCAAACCAATAGTGTAATACGATTGTAATTTGTTATCAATATTGTCAAATGTTGGTTCAGCCGCTGTTCCCATTGGGTCATACTGACCAAGAGCATAGCTTAAGGCTTCTTGTTTGTTGCTTCTTAAAGCAAAATCGAAACCAACACCAATCATTTTCCAAAGTGTGTAGCTAAAAGAGTTCGTCCAAGTCCAGTTAGATAAATCACTAGATTCGTAACTTTGGAATGTTGAAAAGTTGGACTTAAAAGCAATGGCACCAATTTGTCTTGTATAATCCGCCACAATTTTTGCACCTAAAGAGGATTCAAAAACGGCATCATTATCAGCAAATACAAAGTTGTAGTTCAATGGGTGGATCACTACGATTAAGTTTTCGATTGGTGTCCATGTCGCACCAACACCAAGATCTAAGTAGCCAGGATCGTTAAAGTTATCCAATAATGTAGTTCTGTATTCCATTAAACCAGATATAGCCCAAGTTTTGCTTATGTTTCTACCGTATAGTGATGATAAATTGAAAACATCTGTCGTTGGCTCAAAATCATCACTATCTGTATCGACATCTTTGTTATCTAATTTTACCCAAGAAAGGTTGGTGTTTAAAGAGTTTCTCCAAAAATATTTGTCTTCGATTTTATTGGCAAAAGCATTAAACGTAATACCAATATTTCCAGAACTATTATTAGGTGCTCCCTGTGCATACCAATTATTAAATTCAGATAGGCTACCACCAATAGTACCAAATGCACCTACTCTCCAACCTGGTAAGGCATCAATTTGTTTTTGCAAGGCATCAGCTTCAGCTTGAAACTTGTCTGCTTCGGCTTGTTTTTCTGCTTTTTGGGCTTGTAATTCTTCTTTCGTTTGCGCAAAACCAAGTGTTATGGCAAACATAAAGCATGCTGATAAAAGTAATTTCTTATTCATTATGGGTTAGATTTAAGTAAATTATAGTCGTTATTAGAGTGCAAATATAGGTGTTTTCCGATTTTTGTTAAATTAAAAAATAATAAAATCATTATCTTTTAGACACCAGTATCGCACTAAGGTCGTATTATTTATTTTTAGGTTTTTTGTAGAGCGGCACCGAAGAACAAGCCTCTCCAAACATAATGGATTTAGCTACGGGTTTCAATTTTTGGGATAATAACACTAATGCGTTTGAAGGCACGGGTTTATGGGAACACCCTTTTATAATGACAGGAAAATCTTCAAATTCCGATATATCCAAGTTTGAAATAATATCGGCGTATAAAATAGATTCCAAATCGGCTAAAGAACCAATAATGGTTACTTTTGAAAACGGCTGAAGCGCAATCGATATCAACATGTAAGCCCAATCGGGCACAATGGCATCGGTTGAACAATGCAACGCCACATAAGTATTTTGGTATTGCGACCAGTCATGAGTTGCAACATGAGCTCTAAACTCTTTTTCACGAAGCACCAATCCTTCAACCAACCAATCTTTGATATCAAAAAGAATGCGATTGCCTTTTGGATAGTAGTCTTCTAGATCTATAACTTTTAGTTTGCTAATTGCGACTCTATTAATAATCTCTTCTGCCATAATACAAAGATAAATATTTTACTGATAGCCTTCGGCTTGTAACGTAAACAATTCGGAATACAAATCTTGGTTTTTTATCAGCTCTTCATGGGTGCCAATTTCCAAAACTTTCCCATGTTCTAACACTAAAATTCTATCGGCTTGGCGAACGGTACTAAATCTGTGTGAAATGATAATACTTGTTTTACCCTCTGTTAAACCAATAAACCGACCAAACACTTCACTTTCTGCACGTGCGTCTAGTGCTGATGTGGGTTCGTCTAGTATCATTACTTCAGCACTTTTCATATAAGCTCTTGCTAAAGCCACTTTTTGCCATTGACCGCCAGATAATTCTTGGCCGTTAGAAAACCGTTTTCCCAATTGCTGATTGTAACCATGTTTCAATTCGGATACAACATCGTTGGCTAAACTCAGCTCCGCAGCATTTTCAATTTTAGCTTGGTTTTCCAATTCGTCTATATTTCCAATGGCAATGTTTTCCTTTACAGTAAATTCATATTTAAAGAAATCTTGAAAAATAACGCCAAAAAATTCTTGATACTCAGCGATATTGAAACGGTTTATGTTGATACCATCTAATAATATTTCGCCCGAAGTAGGTTCGTAAAACCGTAATAGTAATTTAATTAAAGTGGTTTTTCCGGCACCATTCTGACCAACAAACGCAAGTTTTTCGCCTGCTTTAAGATGGAACGTAAGACCTTTTAATATTTCAACCTCAGAATTCGGATAAGCAAATCGAACGTCTTTAAATTCAAAACCTTTTATAATTTTTTTCGGTAATGGAACATCTTCCTTGACTTTTGAAACAATTGAAATATCAATAAAGTCGAAATAATCTTTCAAATACAGTGCACTTTCTGAAATACGTGTGAATTTTGAAAAGAAATCCTGAAGGTTTCGCATTAAGCGATTAAAAGAACCCGATAAAAAGGTCAATTCCCCAAGGGTAATGGCACCTGAAAGTACACGGTAAATAATAAACACATAAGCACCATAATAACTGATAGAGCCTAAAACATTAAACAAAAATCCTAAAGCGGAACGCTTAATGGAAAGGGATTTGTTGAGTTGGTAATATTCTTCAGATAAGTTTTTAAAACGGTCCACTACAAAATCAGTTAAGCCAAAAAGCTTGATTTCTTTTGCGGTTTTATCGTTGGCACCTATAAAGCGCAAATAATCCAATTCGCGTCGTTCTGATGTCCAGCTTCGTGCTAAAGAATATTGGCGTTGACTAAAACGGACTTCATTTATAAACGACGGAATAATGCTTAGAACCAGAAGTATAATTAAATAAGGTTCAAAATAAATTAAACCAGCAACAAGCGTCGCAATGGAAATAGTACTCTGGGCTTGTCCGAGTACATTAGACATGAGCCCAACACGACCAGTCGTTTGGGTTCTTGCGCGTTCTAGCTTGTCGTAAAATTCAGAATCTTCTAATAAACTAATATTTATCTGATTGGTTTTTTTAATGATAGTGACCGAAGTCGCAATATTATATTCGTCGCCAAGTAAACCATCTGTTAAAGAAATCGCTCTGCTAATTAAATCGGAAAGAACAATTAAGCCAAACTCGTAGGCCACATAGGTCCAAAGGGTATAATAATCGGGATTATCCAATGAAATTTGTAGTATGATTTCATCGATAATCAATTTTCCTACCCATAAAATGATAACAGGAAGTACCGCGCCAATTAGTCTGCAAAAAGCGGACAGCAAAAAGAGGCTTTTGTTAACATTCCAGATTTCTCTAAAGAATCTAGGAATATAAACTAAGGCATTAAAGGACGATTTTAAATTTGTTTTTTACCGTCCTTTAAGGAAGTAGGTTTTGGTCTTGGCATTTACAAAGTCTTTAATAAAGCAGTTTCCTAAATTCTGATCACATAAGCCTATGAAATCATAACCTACAAAGAGTGTAACTTCTAATTTGCCAGATGTGATGTAATTTATGATATCGGCTGGCAAGATCTTTATAGGAAATCTTCGCGAATTGGATTAAAACTATCAATCAATCTTACTTTTTCGGTTAAGGTTTGTACGGTATGACTAAGATTTGACTCTATCTTGAATACGTCACCTTCATTCAAAACATATTCTCGATTTTCAATAAATAATTTTAATGATCCACTGGCTACATAAGTTATTTGCTCATGTGGATGACTGTGCGGTGGATCTGGTTGAGCCATTGGGCCATTTGTGAAATCAATAACCGTAATCATTAAGTCCTTTAAATTGACTACTTTCCTATTTAAATTTGGGTTTAAGGCTTCAAACCCTTCATTGTGCTTTATTACTTCTTTTGTCAATATGTTTTTTTTTGTATTTCTATTGTTTAAAGCATACCAAGTTCTAACTTGGCTTCCTCGCTCATTAAATCTTGTGACCAAGGTGGATCGAACGTAATTTCTACTTCGGCATCCTTAACCTCGTTAATGGATTTTACTTTTTCCTCAACCTCTAAAGGCAAGGTTTCTGCCACAGGACAGTTTGGTGTTGTTAAGGTCATTAAGATTTTCACTTCGAAATCCTCGTTTACAAAAACATCGTAGATTAACCCTAATTCGTAGATATCCACAGGAATTTCAGGATCGTATATGGTTTTTATGACTCTTAGAATTTTTTCTCCCAGTACTGCGGTGTCTATAGTGGTATCGCTCATTTTAAAATTTGTTTTTTAGTTCCCATGCAAATGGAAATCTGTTTAGTAGTTAGTCGTTTAGTTGTCGCCTTAACAACGAACGACTAAACAAATTAACTCAATTGTGTTTGGTACGCAATAGCGTACATTTTTAGTTGTTTTATCATACTCACTAAGCCATTGGCTCTAGTTGGTGATAAATGTTCTTTTAATCCTATTTTATCAATAAAATCAGTATTCGCATCTAGAATATCCTTGGGATGTTGATTTGAAAATACGCGGATCAATATGGCTATAATTCCTTTGGTAATAATGGCATCGCTATCTGCCGTAAAGTTCACTTTATCATCTTGCATATTGGCATGCACCCAAACTTTACTTTGGCAACCTTTAATGATATTATCTTCAGTTTTATATTTTTCGTCTATTAAAGGTAAGTCTTTCCCTAAATCTATCATGTATTGGTAGCGTTCCTCCCAATCTTCAAACATGGAAAACTCATCAATAATTTCGTTTTGTACGTCTTCAATGGTCATAGTCTCAATCTTTTGTGCAAAATTACAAAATCGCTATTGTTTTAACGTGTTTTCTTTAATTGATAACACTTTATTAACTAAAGCTTCGATGGCTTCTGGTGGATTGCCGTGGTCAAAAGCAGGTGTCATATATTCCACATCGCCAATTATTATGGCTAAAGTGGCCAAAGGTGCGCCATCATATTGATGCTTTTTAGAAGGCGGTGTTAAATTTTGAATGGATTCTACGTCAATAGCTTCAATCAATGCATTTACAGCTTGCCAATCTTCCGCTTCAATTTGATATTTATCAATAGTCTTAAGACTACTATCTTTAGAAATTGATAGTTTTGTTTTCGAAAGCATTATAAAATCAAAAGCGCCTCTGGAAATCGACTGGTATTTCACGGCTGTATTATCCCTGTAGTTTACAACCGAACTTTTTTTAGACTCGCCAATGGCTTCTGTCCCAATGATCATAGTCTCATCTTCTGCCGAAAAAACTATGTTATCGCCACGTTTTGAAAATGCATCTACCGCTCTCAAGGATTCTAAAAACTGATTTTCAAATTTCATGATATCATTTGGACAGAATTTTTTTGAAGCAGCCAGGTTATTGAACGCTATCCTATTATTTTCCAAGGTGTAACTACCGAAGAAACTATTGCAACCTGCAAAACCTGTGACCTTATTTGATGTTTCGTCAAAAGAAATAGTAATTTTGTTAGAAAGCACATCTTCCTTTTTAAGCTGGGTTATATTGTAGGTTCCAGAAAGTCTTTTTTGCATTGTTTCTTTAAGCTCAGCGGCTTTTTTAGACGAATCACAAGAGCTAAACGTCATTATAAGGGTGAATAAACTTAATAAAAATTTCATTTGTAATGGTTTTGGAGCTTACAAAATACACTTTTAATGCCAAAGTTTAAGATAACATCATTATTGCTTTTTTAAGCGCTGTTATAAAGGCATCAATTTCTGCCTTAGTATTATAAAACATAAAAGATGCTCTTATGGTTCCGGGAATTTTATAAAAATCCATAATAGGTTGGGCACAATGATGACCTGTACGCACGGCAATTCCCATTTTGTCTAAAATAGTTCCAATATCATAAGGATGAATAGACCCAACATTAAATGAAATTACAGAGGTTTTATTTTTTG
Source organism: Winogradskyella forsetii (assembly GCF_013394595.1). Lineage (GTDB taxonomy): Bacteria > Bacteroidota > Bacteroidia > Flavobacteriales > Flavobacteriaceae > Winogradskyella > Winogradskyella forsetii. The sequence continues at coordinate 4,093,946 of NZ_CP053348.1, read as the reverse complement.
CTGTGCCGTAAATTTTTAAGCCTTCAATTTTGAGTAACTCTGCGGTTCCATAATCTAAAAGCTCATCTTCATACTTAGCAATATTGTCAAAGCCAATCGTGTTCATAAAATCTAAAGCTGCTCCAAAGGCTATCCCTCCACAGATGTTTGGTGTTCCAGCTTCGAATTTATGAGGTAAACCTGCATACGTGGTTTTTTCGAAAGAGACTTCAGCAATCATTTCACCTCCACCTTGGTATGGAGGTAATGTATTTAACCATTCCTCTTTTCCGTAGAGCATACCAACACCAGTTGGACCACACATTTTATGAGCCGAACAAACATAAAAATCAACATCCAAAGCTTGAACATCTGGTCTTATATGCGGACAGGATTGCGCGCCATCCACTAAAACGGCAGCACCAACCTTATGTGCTTCTTTTATGATGTATTCAATGGGATTTATAGTTCCTAAAGCATTTGAAATATGGTTTACAAATACCAACTTGGTGTTTTCATTCAGTAATTCGTCATATTCGGAAAGTATCAATTCACCATTTTGATTCATAGGAATCACTTTTAGGGTTGCGCCTGTACGTTCACAGAGCATTTGCCAAGGCACAATATTACTATGGTGCTCTAAAGCCGATACCATAATTTCATCGCCTTTTTTCAAAATTGAAGAAAATCCGTTAGCCACTAAATTGATGCCATGCGTTGTGCCAGAAGTGAAAATAATCTCATGGCTATGTTTGGCATTGAAATGCGTTTGGATTTTTAATCGCGCTTGCTCATAAGCATCAGTCGCTTCCTGACTTAAACTATGGACGCCTCTGTGAATATTGGCGTTGTAATTACTGTAATAATCGACAATAACGTCAATGACCTGTTGAGGTGTTTGAGACGTTGCAGCATTATCGAAATAAATGAGTGGTTTCCCGTTAACTTCACGTTGAAGTATTGGGAAGTCTTTTCTTATTTTCTGTACATCAAACATAAGTTCTAATTCCATAAACACAAAGATACAAAGCATTGCTATGAAAGTAAAACTTATAACAAGGGTTTAATAATAACATTTTTTTACATTTAATTAGGATACATTTATATAAAATGTATATTTGCATTATGTATAGCAAAGAATTAACAAAAGGAACGTTGCAACCAATCATTCTAGCGCTTATAAATACTAAGGGTAGAATGTATGGTTACGAGATTACGCAAGACGTAAAAAAAATGACTTCGGGAAAAATTGATATTTCAGAAGGTGCATTATATCCCATTCTACACAAGCTTGAAGCAAAAAAGGTGTTGGAAACCGAAAAGGTTTTTATTGGGAAGCGTGTTAGAAAATATTATAAAGTCACCAAAGAAGGGAAGAAAATGGTCGAGACTGTTACTGAAGAAATCAATGATTTTATTGAGACCTTGAGTTTAATTTTTAATCCTAAACCCATATAAATATGGAATTGTCAGAAAAACATATTGCTTTTATAGAAAACAGCTTAGCGTTATATGGTGTGGAAAACAAAGACTTAAAAGAGGATTTGGTGGATCATATCTGTACCTATATTGAAAATCAAGATGCTGATGATTTTAACATATTATATCAACAAGCTCTGCAGAAATTCGGTGGTTATACAAGTTTTCAGAATCTACAATTGGAGACTCATCATCAAAAACTTGCCAAACAAATCATTACGGTTAATAAGTTGAAGTTTTCAGCAGGTTTTATAGTTATTCTTCTTTTGGTTATGAGTTTGGTATTTCAAATGATGCAATGGCCTTATGCTAATGCCTGGTTACTTGGTGCAATTTTAATTTCGGTTTTAATCATTCTTCCTGTTCATTTTTATGCCAACTATAAAAAATCAATTCACAAATATTCTTAAATCATTTATTATGAAGAAATCATTTTATATCCTCGGGTTTATGACGTTTTTTATTCTCGGAATAGGCGCCATGTTTGAATTTTTAAACTGGCCTTACAGAGGCATCATAGTTTTTATTGGGTTTTTGTTTTTAAACTTTGGTTTAATTCCGACTTATTTCTACCAAAAATACAAGCAATGCCAACCTTAAGATATCGTTGCTTATTGGTTTGCTTTTTCATGTGCTGTATCTCAACAGCCCAGGAAGAGATAGTTCAAAAGATCGATGCCTTATTAGAAGTTTACGATACCAACGATGCGCCTGGATTAAGCGTAAAAGTCATCCATCAAGGAAAATCTATTTATGCTAAAGGTTTTGGACTTTCTAGTTTAGATTACACTGTTAAAAATTCGGATTCCACGATTTTTGATATAGCATCTCTAGCAAAACAATTTACGGCCTCAGCAATTTGGGCATTGTCAAAAGAGGGTAAAATTAGTTTAGACGATGACATCAGACTCTATTTGCCTGAATTTCCCGAGTATGAGGAGCAAGTAAAGATCAAACATTTACTAAATCATACCAGCGGAATTCGAAATTATCATACATTGATGTATTTGGCTGGTTTTAATTATGATACCTCGTATTACGACAATAGCACAGTTTTAGGTTTAGCGGTTAGACAAAAATCTTTAAACCATTTACCTGGTGAAAAAGTAAGCTATTCCAATACCAATTATAATTTGTTAGCAATTATTGTGGAACGTATTGTAGATCAAAATCTAAACACTTATCTCAAGCTCAAAATTTTGGATCCGTTAGAAATGCATAGCTCATTTGTAAGAGTTGAGCACGGCAATCCAATTAAAAATAAATCTGTCGGCTATCAAAAAAAGAAAAACAGCTTCAAGTTTAATACAAACGACCAGTTGAGTTATGGCGCAGGTAGCATGGGTTCTTCTGTTAACGACATGGCAATTTGGATGCAAATGCTAAATGAGCAAAATGAAGAATTTAAATCATTAGCACAATTTTTAAAAGAAATTGAAGTATTATCGTCTGGCAAAAAAGCAAAATATGCAAGAGGATTAATGATTGACACTTATAAAGGTTATGAAGTTATAGGTCATAGTGGTCAAGGTTATGGCGGACGCTCACATTTAATCGCTATAAAGGAACATCAAATTGGTATTGTTGTTTTGACCAATTTAGAAAGCATCAATGCCACAGGAATTGCGTATCAAATTTTAGATGTGCTTTTAGATGATCAGAATTTTCAAAATGAAAATACAATCAATGCATCTTTTGAAAAGCAGGACCTCAATAATTTTGTTGGCGAATTCAAGGAAATTAATAGCGATATGACTATGACTTTATTTGTAGAGAATGACACCTTAAAATCCAAAGGTTCTTTAGGAAAAATGTCTGTGGCTTTGGTGCAATTTGATAAGAATAAGTTTCACAGAGAACAAAGTGAGCAGGTAAAATATGATTTTTCACCATCAGCAACTCATGATATGATAATTTCATTTGGTGGCACACCATTTTTCTTTGAACGCGCTAAATTTATTGACGCAGATTCAGTAGTACTCAATGCGTTTGGAGGTTGTTTTTATTCTGAAGAATTAGATGTTACCTATCGTTTTTTTGTTGAAAACGAGAGCCTTAAATTAGCCTTCAAAGGGAATGAAAAAGTCAACTTAAAGCCTATTCAGTTAAATCAATTCGGAAATAATGATAGAACACTTTATCACTTTATAAAAGATGAAAGTAATTCTGTTACTGGAATGCTTTTATCCTGTGATGGTACTGTGAAAGAAATTGTATTTAAAAAAGAAAAGGATCGCTAAATAGCAATCCTTTCAAAATTTTATAATTGATAAATTTTACAAATCATCAAACCCAATATTAACGCCCAATTTCTTAGCAATAATCTTAGTAATCCTATTTTTTACCTCAGGAATTTTCACAGAGTCCATAACATTGTTGCTAAATGCAAACATCAATAATGCTCTAGCTTCTTTTTCTGGAATTCCACGAGAACGTAAATAGAACATGGCGCTTTCATCCAATTGACCAATCGTACAACCATGGGAACATTTAACGTCATCCGCAAAAATTTCAAGTTGAGGTTTGGTATTGATGCTCGCTTTGTCGCTTATTAAAATATTGTTGTTGGCCTGAAATGCATTGGTTTTTTGTGCCAATTTCTCAACGACCACTTTCCCATTAAAAACGCCTGTGGCACTATCATCAAAAATACCTTTGTAATCTTGATGGCTTTCGCAATTTGGTTCAATATGATGTACCAATGTATTGTGGTCTACATGCTGTTTATCGCCAATAATGGTGATGCCTTTCATGGTAGAATCAATACGCTCGCCGTTTTGGTAAAATTCGAGATTGTTTCTGATCAATTTTCCACCAAAAGAAAAGGTATGCACTTTAGCTAAACTTTCCTGTTTTTGATTTACAAAAGTGTTATCAATTAATGACGCTGTTTGCCTGTCATTCTGAATTTTATAATAATCTACAATGGCGCGTTTGTTGGTGAAAATTTCAGTTACCGAATTCGTTAAAACCGGATTGTCCGTCAAACTCTGATGACGCTCGATAATCTGAACATGTGCATTTTCATTGACCACAATTAAGTTACGAGGTTGTAACATAACCGCAGCTTCGTTTCCTGTTGAGAAATGAATGATTTGAATTGGTTTTTCAACCACCTTGTTTTTAGGAATATTAATATAAGCCCCTTCATACGAAAATGCCGTATTCAATGACGACAAGCTGTTTTTTGCTGCAATCGTATTGAAATAGTTATCAATTACCATTTTATATTTTGGCTTGGTCAATGCTGCAGACATGAGGCAAACATCCAAACCGTCATGCGTCGTTTGTGATAAATGCGACGCATATTTTCCATCTATAAAAATGATTTTATACGCATCAATTTCATGTATAAAATATTTCTTTACATCTTTAAACTCTATGTCATTTTCATGCTTTGGAAACACACTATAATCGTGCTTTAAAATCGAATTCAACGATGTGTATTTCCAATCTTCCAAACGCTTTGAAGGAAACCCTTCAGCTTCAAAAGTCTTTATAGCTTCAGTACGAATGTCATGTATGGACGAGTGCACATCAACGGTGTCCTCAAAGGCCATAAATGACGATACTAATTTTTCTTTTAAACTCATGTTGTTCAGTATTAAGTACTCAGTCTTCAGTCCTTAGTTCACTCAATCGTAAACTAATAAAGAATAATGATTACTTTATTTAATGTTTTGGTAGCAAATAATCAGAGTAGAGTAAGCAACTGCCAACTGCAGACTGACCACTGCCTACTAATCAGGCGTTAACCTCTTCCTTAATCCAATCGTAACCCTTGGCTTCTAGCTCGTGTGCTAATTCCTTGCCTCCTGTTTTTACAATTCTACCTTCGTGTAACACATGTACAAAATCTGGAACGATATGGTCTAACAGACGTTGGTAATGTGTTATAACAATAACCGCATTGTCTTTGGATTTCAATTTATTGACGCCATTGGCAACGATACGAAGCGCATCGATATCCAATCCGGAATCGGTTTCATCCAATATGGCCAATTTTGGTTCTAACATCGCCATTTGAAAAATTTCATTTCGTTTCTTTTCTCCACCAGAAAAGCCTTGGTTTAAGGAACGTGATAAAAATTTACGGTCAATTTCCAGTAATTCCGATTTTTCACGAATCATTTTCAGCATATCCTTTGCCGGCATATCTTCCAAGCCTTTGGCTTTTCGAGTTTCATTAATAGCCGTTTTCATAAAGTTTGTGACACTTACTCCAGGGATTTCAACAGGATATTGAAACGATAGGAAAATACCTTTGTGCGCACGTTCTTCTGCCGCTAATTCATCGATATCTTCATCTTCCAATTCTATTGAACCTTCGGTAACTTCATATTCCTCCTTACCAGCAATTACGGCAGCCAAAGTACTTTTACCAGAACCGTTTGGTCCCATAATGGCATGTACTTCTCCTGCGGTCACTTCGAGATTAATTCCTTTTAATATGGCTTTATCTTCTACACTGGCGTGTAAGTTTTTTATTTTTAACATAATCTTAATTTGCTAATTTTATAACGTCTTTTGATTCTGGGTTGGGTGCTTCAACCTTTAAAATTTCTTTTATTTCTACGCGGTATTGCCAACCTTCTTCAAGCGAATCTTTTTCAAATTTGCGAACTCTTACAGTTACGGGAACCATATCGGTCGCTTCTTTTTTTAAAGGTTTTACTTGTTCTTCCAAGAGGTGCATATTCTCATCGATGACCACACCATATATTTCCTTTGGTGTTTGTAATACGGCAGCATCTGCATAATAGACGAAGTCGCCTCTTAAAGTTATAAACCCATCATTTTGATCGAAGGATTTTGCGCGGTTTTCTTCAAGATTTACCTCTTTTTTTGGTTCGTTTTTACATGAAACAAATAGTGCAAGGCACATTAATATGGCCAATGAATGTTTAAGCATTAGTCTAAATATTTAGGGTATTTTGGTAATCGGTTAAAATCGTCTGCGCTATGCTGAATGTAAACAGCAGCATTATTTTCTTTAGCGAAAGCTTCAAATAGTTCCATACTTTTTAAAGTGGCTTCAACATCATAATTAAAGCTTGGAATCCCTTTATTATCTCTATTTTCTTGAAAATGGTACAAATCTCCAGTCAATAAGACATTCCCAGCATTTTCTAATTTTAAGAATAAAGCCTGATGGCCTGGCGTGTGCCCTGGCATGGATTTAATAACTACAGTTCCGTCGCCAAAAACATCATAGTCTCCATTAAGTTTTTCCACATTTTTTAATTGAGATATAGGCGGATAATTATCTCCTTTTTTCTGTTCTTCACTAGTGATAAAATCGTATTCACTTGCTTGAACCAACCACGTGGCATCGGCAAATTTTGAAGCCGAACCTGTATGGTCGAAGTGTGTGTGCGACAAGGCAATAAAATCAAAATCTTCTGGTGTGAGATTTAAGCTCTTTAGTTGAGACATAACAGAATCTTTACGAGAGACTTTAAATACACCATCTGGTGTTGAAAATGGTTCTTGACCAACCAATCCTTCCGCTAAACCAGCATCCCATAGCATTCTGCCATTTGGATGTTCAATGATATAAAAAGCATCCGCAAAAGTTTTTGATTGCCCTTGATACGTGGTGTCTTGAGAGAAAACCTCTAATTTATTAACTTGAACTGTTCCTCCATCTAGTGTATATAATTTTACACCTTCCTTTTTTGGAGCTTCTGCGACTTCTGTCGTATCGTTGTAACCGTCTTTCACTCCTTTTTTGGAATCTTTGCAGGCTACAAATGCTAGTGCAAGTGATAATATTAATAGTGTTTTTTTCATATTATGCTGAATTTATTTCAGTATCACATTCTTACCTTCTCTAAGAAGGAATATTATTATTGATTTTTATCCTACTGAGCCCTCAAGGCTAATTTCCAATAATTTTTGTGCTTCCACAGCAAATTCCATTGGTAGTTTATTGAGGACTTCCTTACTGAATCCATTGACGATTAAAGCAATGGCTTTTTCGGTATCGATACCTCTTTGGTTACAATAGAAAATTTGGTCTTCACCAATTTTACTTGTGGTCGCTTCGTGCTCAATCATAGCACTTTTATTTTTCGCTTCTATATAAGGAAACGTGTGTGCACCACATTCATTTCCCATCAGTAAACTATCACATTGTGAAAAATTACGTGCATTTTCCGCTCTGGAATTGATTTGTACCAAACCACGATATGAGTTTTGTGAGTGACCTGCAGAAATTCCTTTTGAGATAATAGTTGATTTAGTGTTTTTTCCTAAGTGAACCATTTTTGTACCTGTATCGGCTTGCTGGTAATTGTTAGTTACAGCAATGGAATAAAATTCGCCCACGGAATTGTCGCCTTTTAGTACACAAGAAGGGTATTTCCAAGTGACCGCAGAACCCGTTTCTACCTGTGTCCAAGAAATTTTTGCGTTTTTCTCACAAAGCCCTCTTTTAGTAACAAAATTGAAAACACCACCTTTTCCTTCAGCGTTTCCTGGGTACCAGTTTTGTACGGTTGAATATTTTATTTCGGCATCATCTAAGGCAATTAATTCTACGACAGCAGCATGTAATTGATTTTCATCTCTGCTAGGTGCGGTACATCCTTCTAAATACGATACATAACTACCTTCATCAGCAACTACCAAAGTTCTTTCAAATTGGCCTGTTCCTGCTTGGTTAATTCTAAAATAGGTGGATAACTCCATTGGACAACGCACACCTTTTGGAATGTAACAGAATGAACCATCACTGAAAACTGCTGAATTCAACGCTGCATAAAAATTATCCTTTTGGGGAACTACAGTTCCAAGGTGCTTTCTTACTAACTCAGGATGCTCCTTTATAGCTTCAGAAATACTCATAAAGATGATTCCTTTTTCGCCTAAAGTCTTTTTGAAAGTCGTTGCTACTGAAACAGAATCAACAACGACATCCATAGCAACTCCAGCTAATTTCTTTTGCTCATCTAATGAGATTCCTAGTTTTTCAAAAGTCGCCAATAATTCTGGGTCCACTTCATCAATACTATCGTATTTTGGTTTATTGTTTGGTGCAGAATAATAGGAAATCGCTTGAAAATCTGGTTTTTCATAATGGACATTGGCCCAATCCGGCTCTGTCATTTCCTTCCAAACTTTAAACGCTTCCAATCGCCAAGCCGTCATCCATTCCGGTTCTTCTTTTTTCTTGGAAATAGCTATAACAATCTCTTCATTTAGACCAATAGGGAAAGTGTCAGATTCAATATTTGTATAAAAACCGTATTCGTATTCTTTGGTTTTTAATTCCTCTCTAAGGTCGTCTTCAGTATATTTTGACATGTGTGTTTTCGTTTTTTTATAATGAAAAAGATTCACCACAACCGCAAGTGCGATTCGCATTTGGGTTATTAAAGACAAAGCCAGTTCCGTTCAATCCACCAGAATATTCCAAGGTTGTACCTATGAGGTAGAGAAAACTCTTTTTATCGACAATGATTTTAACGTCATTATCTTCAAAGACTTTGTCATCTTCAGCTTGCGATTTGTCAAACTTTAAATCATAGGACAAACCAGAACAGCCACCACTTTTCACACCAACTCTCACGTAGTCTGTGCTTGGATTGTAGCCATCGTCAGTCATGAGCTCCATGACTTTCTTTTTTGCGTGATCAGAGACTTTAATCATATCGTTTAACTAGATTAGTTCTAAATAGAATGCAAATATACGATATAACAGAGGTTAAACCATAGGTACTAACATTATATTAGCATATGATTTGATAAGATTTGGCTATGGTACTTAAATCAAGTAAAAGTCAATGTGGAATAGGAATTATATAGCCACTTTGGTTTTAGGAATACGTCTTGTAAGTCTATATAATTCTTGTAAGGTGTCTGTTACTTGACTGTTGGGTACAGTGTGATTTTCAAAATTTCCATGACGGTCAGTGACCACTACGGTATCGCAATGTGAGCACGTCATCTCTATCGTATGATCCAAATTGGTTTTTGATCTTACATAATTGTGCCCAAAAATGGCACAAGGGAGTGTTTCTGTAGAAGTAGGTTTCATTAGTTATAAAGATTAGGGGATTACAATTTATATAAAACCAAAGTAAGTTTTGGTCAAAATGCTTGATATTTCGATGAAATACATAAAATATTTAGATTCTAATAGAAAAAAATTGGTTTGAAATATAGGCATATGGGCAAATGCGGGCAACGAAATACTTGATCTTTTTATAATAAATTACCTTAGAAGTAATTCTATTCAAAAAAAGCACAATATTTTTGCATTATGATTGAAGATAAAAACCCACAGCGAACGCCTTTAAGTGAATTAGGAGAATTTAAACTTATAGAACATTTGACGGATCACTTTAAAGTGACCCAAAAATCTACTGTAAAAGGTATTGGAGATGATGCTGCTGTATTAAGTTTTGGTAAAAAACAAATTGTTGTTTCAACAGACTTATTAGTCGAAGGTGTACATTTTGATTTGAGTTATGCGCCATTAAAACACTTGGGCTACAAGGCGGTTGTAGTGAATCTTTCTGACATTTACGCCATGAATGCCGTTGCTACGCAGGTTACGGTTTCGATTGCTGTTTCTAACCGTTTTCCTCTAGAAGCACTTGAAGAATTATATGACGGAATTTCCACAGCGGCAGAAATTTACAACGTCGATGTGATCGGTGGAGATACCACGTCTTCAACTTCTGGGTTGCTAATTTCTGTGACAGCGATAGGAGAAGTTGACAAAGGGAATGAAGTGTTGCGTTCTGGTGCAAAACCTAATGATTTAATCGTAGTGACAGGAGATGTCGGTGGGGCTTTTATGGGATTACAGGTTTTGGAGCGCGAAAAGGAAGTTTTTAAGGTAAATCCAAATAACCAACCCGATTTATCCATGTACACTTACATTATTGAGCGCCAGCTAAAACCTGAAGCACGTAAGGATATAGTAGAATTACTTAAGAAACTGGACGTAAAACCAACCAGCATGATTGATGTTAGTGACGGTATTTCCTCTGAAATTATCCATCTATGTAAGCAAAGTAAGGTTGGTGCAGATGTTTACGAAACTAAGATTCCTTTAGATCCACAAGTGATTTCAACTTGTGAAGAGTTTAATTTAGATAGTACCACTATTGCGTTAAATGGAGGTGAGGATTATGAATTATTAATGACCATTTCGCAAGACGATTTTCCTAAAATAAAAGGCAATCCAAATTTAACGGTTATCGGTTATATAACAGAAGAAGATAGAGGTATGTATTTGGTAACAAGAGCGGAAGAAAAAATTCCGATTATTGCTAAAGGTTGGAATGCACTTAAAAATCAAGCATAACAAAACGCTGACTTTTTTCAAGTCGTTTAGTATGCACGCGATTTAATACAGAATTGATTTCTTTGAATTTTGGTGTTAAAGGAATAAATTTTCCATCGCCATCAATGGTCATTTCAGATTTACAATTTTTACACTTATATTCTTTAACGTGGTAAGTCACAATTTTGGAGACTTTGTAGTCGTGACCAAACAATGAGCAATAAACATTTTTCATTAACTAGTTTTCTTAAAGGTTTTCGGTTTCCAGTAGGAACTGAAATATAAGAAAAATTAGTTGCTAAAAAGTTATGAACATTTAACAAATCGACGAAGTGAGCATTTTTTGCTTCAAACGCATCGTTCTGTTGTTATAAATACGCTCTAAAGCCGAATTTATTTCTTGACGTTTCTCAGTTAATTCGGTAAGACTACCATTAGTGTTTGTGGTTAATTGTTTCTTACAACACTTGCAGGTGTACTCTTTGACGTGATTGGTTACTTTTTTGCTAATTTGATAATTATGACCAAATAAATCACAGTATAGTTTTGTAGGCTTCATGATCGGTTTGTTTACAATTAAATTTTTAATCCTAAGGTAAACTTAGAAAAAAAAGACAAACAAAACGTTTAAGGGGTTTATTTTTCGATGAAACGCAATAAATTGTAAGTTAAATCTGATTTATTTTCAATATGACTCATATGTCCTTCTGAAAACTCTACATAATGAACGTCTGTATCTTTAATTTGATTGATAATTTTGTTGCCGTCAACTAAACCATCCTTTTTACCAATAATAATTAGTTTCTTAGCGTTCAGGTTTGTCAATGTGTCAAAGCGATTGGATCTCAATTTCATACCTTCTGACGCCGCAATGTATCCTTGGACAGGCGTTTGCAATGCCATTTGCAAAGCCTCTTCAAATTCATTTTTAAAACTATCCTTACTTTCAGGTGCAAATAGATTTACGAAAGACATGCGCACTAAATTTTGAAAATTTGTTTTGGCCATGGCATTGGCACGCGTTCGCAGTTCTTTCTTTTCTTCATCGTCAGCTTCAAAAGTGGAGTTCATTAAACACAGACCTTTAAATAATTCAGGATGCTTTTCGGCTAGAGCCAAAGTCACATAGCCACCCATGGAATGCCCAACAAAATGTGCACGTTCAATATTAAGGTGTTCCAAAACAGCAAAAACAGCTTCCGCCATGTCTTCCATCGTATGCACATAACCCAAACATCCCGTTTGTCCATGGCCTAACAAATCGATGCTAACCACTTGATGGATTTTTGAAAATTCAGGAATCAAATCGTTCCACATTTCTAAGGTTTCAAGAAATCCATGAAGTAGAACTATGGTATTTCCTTTACCTTTAACTACATAATTAATTGTACTGTTTTTGTAATCTAAAGTCATGTGGGCAAAGATAAATTTTGAAAATGTTTTACACCATTAATCATTATAACAATTTAGTATCTTTGAAAGCATTCAAAACTAAATTCAATACTTAATGTTATTAAAACGACTATTTACTGCAGTTCTTATTATTTCGGCTTTCTTAGTAAACGCTCAAATTGAAGAAGAACAACTCGATAATCTTATCAAGGAAACCTTAACCACTTTTGATGTGCCTGGTATTTCCGTTGGTATTTATAAGGATGGTGAAATTGTGTATGCCAAAGGACATGGCGTGCGCTCATTGACCAATAAAAAAGATATGAATGCTGAAACCTTGGTTGGTGTCGCTTCAAACAGTAAAGGATTTACCTGTTTTGCACTCGCCATGATGGTTGATGCAGGTAAAATGAATTGGGATGATAAAGTGAGACAGCATATTCCGGAATTTCAACTACACGATTCTTGGGTCACTGAAAATTTCACGGTTCGGGATTTGGTAACGCACAGAAGTGGTATGGGTTTAGGTGCTGGCGATTTAATGTTTTTTCCTGAAGGCAGTGATTTCACGATTGACGATGTCATTAAGAATGTAAAATATTTAGAGCCTGAAACCTCATTCAGAAGCAAATTCGCTTACAATAATAATATGTTTATTATCGCAGGAGAAGTTTTAAAACGTGTCAGTGGTCTGACTTGGGAAGAATTCATGGAAGCCAAAATCATGAAACCGGTTGGGATGACGAGTAGTAAAGCCGCCTACAACCGAGTTACAGACAAATCGAATATTATTGATGCACATACCATGGCTGACGGAAAAGTCATCCAGATTCCACACGATTGGAGCGAACTGGCCAATCCTGCAGGAGGCATTATGAGCAACGTCCCAGATATGCTGACTTGGGCAGAATTTTTAATGAACGATGCCGTAAAAAACGATGGGGAACGTTTATTGAGCGAAATACAGTTTCATGAGCTTTGGCAATTACAGACACCATTAAAAGTTTATCCAGGCGATTGGTATGATTCTAATTTTAAAGGTTATGGTTTAGGTTGGTTTGTTGCTGATGTCAAAGGCGGTTATAAACAAGTGTATCACACAGGTGGTTTATTAGGTACTGTTACACAGTTTACTATGATTCCGGATTTGGATTTAGCCATTGTGGTATTGACCAATCAAATGAATGGTTCAGCTTTTAATACCATTACTAACACGATTAAAGATTCGTATTTAGGATATGATAATAGAAATTGGATTGAAAAATATGGTAAGCGAAACGCAGATTATATTAAGTATAACGATAGTATAAAAGCCGAGGTGTACTCTAAAGTTGAAAAAGCCCAAAAACTCAAATCCTTACCGAAACCAGAACATATTGTGGGCACGTACACCGACGATTGGTTTGGTGATGTGATTATTTCACACGATGCAAAAAAAGGGTATACAATAAAGAGTGAGCGTTCGTCCAGATTGTTTGGTGAGTTATTGCCCTTAAATGCAACCACTTTTGTTGCCAAATGGAACAATAGAAGTTATGACGCAGATGTCTATGTGCAATTTGCCTTCAATGAAAATGAAGAAGCCGTTTCCGCCACCATGAAATACATTGCGCCAATCACCGATTTTAGTTTCGATTTTCATGATTTGGAACTTCAGAAAACTGAATAAGCGCTAATTAAATGATAATCAGGATTTTTAAGCATACTAAGAACTCGAATACATTGTTGGGAGTTTTTGATAAAGCGTTACTTATTAATCACTAAATATTTTGCCACAAATACACGAATTCACTCGTTTTCTATAGTATAAAATAATTGATTATCTATAAAACAAATGGAACAGACCTAAGGTTTGTTCCTAAGATTTATAGACCTTCATAAATAGCCTATATCAGATTCGTGTATTTGTGGCAAAAAAAATCGATTACTTCTATTTTTGTCATGTACTAAATTTTAAGACTTAAAATTGTCTGAAAAATCTGATTTTGTAACAATGCACAGGTAAATTTCTTCATTTCCAGTAACAAAGTAAGGCTAATATATCGTGTTTGTTAAATAATTAACATTTTGTAAAAAGACATACAAATTTTTACATTTTCATGGTGAGCATTGCTATGGTATTTACATTTGCAGCCTAAAATTTGAATAGTTATGTTAGTCTATAAATTTGGAGGCACTTCTGTAGGTTCTGTCATCAACATGAACCACGTAAAAGACATTATCAATACTAAAGGTAAAAAGATTGTCGTCCTTTCTGCCATGTCTGGAACGACCAATGCTTTGGTAGAGATTTCAGGGTTGATAAAGGTCAACGAGTTGTCGCAGGCGAAACATAAAATCAGTCAACTTCACCAAAATTATAAGTCTACCGTAAGCGATTTAATTACAGACAAAACCTTAGGTAACGAGGTCAGTTCCTATGTCACCTCGATTTTCGATGCGTTAATGAATGCTGCCAGTCAGCCGCACTCTACATTATTGCACAATACTATTGTGGCCAATGGCGAGTTGTTGTCCACGTTTATGTTTAGCCGACTATTACAACAAGAGGGTTTAAAAGCCACCTTGCTGCCGGCTTTGGATTTTATGCGCATTGACCGCACTAATGAACCCGATAATTTCTACATCAAGCAAAATTTAGAGCGTCTTATGAATCAAACCCAAGATAGCGATGTTTACATCACCCAAGGGTTTATATGTTTGGATGCCGATGGCCAAATCACCAACTTACAACGTGGCGGAAGCGATTACACAGCTACCATTATTGGTGCAGCTCTTGAAGTTGAAGAAGTCCAAATCTGGACCGACATCGACGGCTTTCATAACAACGATCCACGTTTTGTAAATGATACCACAGCCTTATCGCATTTATCTTATGATGAAGCAGCGGAATTAGCCTATTTTGGAGCAAAGATTTTACATCCACAAACCGTAATGCCAGTACGTAGTTTAGATATTCCATTGCGACTTAAAAACACGATGGCACCAAACGCACATGGTACTTTAATTACCAACCAAATTCATGGCGAAGGCATCAAAGCCATTGCCGCCAAAGATGGGATTACCGCCATAAAAATAAAGTCGGTACGTATGTTATTGGCACACGGCTTTTTAAAGAAAGTCTTTGAGGTGTTTGAAAAATACGAAACCTCTATTGACATGATTACCACATCTGAAATCGCCGTTTCCCTAACCATTGACGACACCACACATTTAGAGTCCATCACAGAAGAACTCGAAAAATTCGCCACCGTAGAAATTGACGATTATATGAGTATCGTTTGCTTGGTTGGTAACCAAATTATTTACCATCCAGATACGCCACAATTGTTCCAAGTGCTACAAGATATTAATGTCCGTATGATTGCCTATGGAGGCAGTAACAATAATATTTCACTTTTGGTGAATTCTAGTGATAAGTTGGAAACCTTGCAGAAGTTACAGCGGTATGTTTTTGAGGGAGATACTTTTGAGGTTTAGGATAATATTTTTTATCCAACTGAAAGTTTGGCCGCATCTTTCCACAAATAATGTGGCATAGGCTCGTTTAGTTCCCAATTAATACTCATAGGTTTTGAACCATAATGGTCTTTTATTTCTCCTTCACCAATAAACACATAACCGTTACTATTTCCGAATTCATTTTTCGCTTTTTCTCGTACAAAAAGTAAGATTATTTTATTCGTGTTTTTGTGGTTG
Organism: Winogradskyella forsetii; assembly: GCF_013394595.1. Lineage (GTDB taxonomy): Bacteria > Bacteroidota > Bacteroidia > Flavobacteriales > Flavobacteriaceae > Winogradskyella > Winogradskyella forsetii. The sequence continues at coordinate 4,078,099 of NZ_CP053348.1, read as the reverse complement.
ATATAAGACAATCCTTTTCCTTTGTCAGGTCTTGCTGAATTTTGAGTTTGCCAATGAAACAATAATTCATTTACAGCATAGTCATCATACATTGTTGTGGGTGAAAAATTCTCTTCGGATTTGATGAGATTTATAAATAGTAATTCAGTATTTAAATCTTTGTTTAAAGCTGTTCCTTCTCGATTAGATGACTGTTTATCGAAACTACTAAATTTAAAGGCCGTTAAAATTTGGTCTCTTGTATAACGACTATGCAATTTTAAAGGTTGATTGTAAGGAAGATTAATTGGCAATTCTTTAAAATCAATGTTTTCAATTAAGAGTTCTAATACTTCTTTTATTTCTTCAACCAAAACTGAATTTATGCCTATTTGCTTAATGCTTTTTTGTAATGATTCGAAACCACCTTTTTTCTGCCAAACATCATAATGTAACATTAAAAGCATGGTTTTTTCATTTTGATTTAATTCTGAAATAATTACATTGAAATTCTGTTTAGCAATTTTCAAAATGAAAGTAAAATAACTTAATGAGTTTGTTGAGAGCCATTTATTTGATATTGCTGAGACTATAGCTTTTTCATTTATTGAATCAAAATCATTTATCTTACCTGCAAGTTGGCACAGTCTTTTCCAGCTTTCTCTTTTATAAATTGATTGTAACGGAATATTATAAAACTTACTGAAATTTCCAATAGTTAAAGGCAGATTGGTATCGTGTTCAAACTGTTGAATTCTTTGAATTAGTTTGTTCTTTTTCAGAGAAGTTGCAGCAGTAATACTTTTAAGTATTGTTTCTTTAGATTTTTTCTCTAAAATAATTGAGCAACCAAGAGGTAAATGAGGGAAATTGTCTTCTAATTCTTTTACAACTGTTGTGTTCGTTTTACCTATTAAGGCTCTAAATTTACTTTCAAAATTATATTCAGAATGCGAATTACCAACAAAATCTAAAACGGTTAAACAATCTTTATCTTCATGTAATCTCAAACCTCTTCCTAATTGTTGTAAGAAGACAGTTAAGCTTTCTGTTGGTCTTAGAAAAAGCACTGTGTCAATTTCGGGAATATCTATACCTTCATTAAACATATCAACAACAAAGAGGTAATTGATTTCTTTCTTTTCTAATTTTCGACGAATTGAAACTCTGTCTTTGCTGTTTTTACTTGTAAGGTAATCTGCTTTTAATCCTGCTAGAGTAAATTTTTCAGCCATGAATTTAGCATGTTCCATGGAAACACAATAACCTAAAGCTTTAACATCTTTTAAGTCTTTGGTGTATTTATCTAAAGCGTCAATTATTTCTCTAACTCTTCTATCGCTTTCTGTGTATAAATTAGTTAATTCGCTAGCTACATATTTACCTCTTATCCAACTAACATTTGTTAAGTCTATGCTATCAGTAATTCCAAAGTACTGAAAAGGGCAAAGCAACTTTCTGTTCATTGCTTCAGGTAATCTAATTTCGGCTGCAATTTTATTGTCAAAATCCTCTAAAATATCTCCGCCATCCATTCGTTCTGGCGTTGCGGTAAGTCCAAGCAGAATTTTTGGTTTGAAATAGTTGATTACAGACCTGTAACTGTTTGCTATTTGATGATGGCATTCATCAATAATGATATAATCGTAATAATCTGTTAATAAATTTAAGTTTTTTAGCTGATTATTTACAGTTTGAACTGAAGCAAATACACACTCGAAATTTTCAGGAACCATTCCATCAATCCATAATTCTCCAATATTATTGTTTCTTAAAACACCTCGAAAAGTAGAAAGTGATTTTTGTAGAATTTCTTTTCTGTGTGCAAGAAATAGCAATTTTGATGATTTGTTATTTTGTTTAAAACGTTTATAATCGAAAGCCGAAATAACAGTTTTACCAGTTCCTGTTGCTGCTACAACTAGGTTTCTGTATCTATTATGGATAGTTCTCTCAACTTCTAATTTTTCTAGAACTTCATTCTGATATGGAAATGGTTTGATGTCAAAAAAAGCAATTGTGTTTTCGTAAGGCTTGCTAAATTTACTTTGTTTTAATGCGTCTATTAATTTTTCTTTATGAATAGAATCGTCAAATAACTCAAAATCATCACTTTGCCAATAAGCATCAAATGTTTTCTGAAACTTATCAATTATGTGACTTACTTCTTTTGTGGTTACTTTTAAATTCCATTCTAACCCATCAGTTAAAGCTGACCTCGAAAAATTGGATGAACCAATATAGGCAGTATGAAAACCTGAATCTCTATAGAACAAATAAGCTTTTGCGTGTAATCGTTCGTTTCCTGTGTTGTAAGATATTTTAACTTCGGTATTTGGTAGTTTAGCAAGTAATTGAATAGCTTTATAATCTGTAGCTCCAATATAAGTTGTAGTAATAACTTTTAGTTTTCCACCACGTTCAGTAAATTCTCTTAATTCTTTTTCAAGAATTATTATTCCTTTAAATTTTATAAAGGAGACTAATAGGTTTATTTGATTTGAAGAAAGAATTTCTTTTTTTAGCTCGCTTTCTAATGATAATCCACCATTTCCACCAGTGAATAATTCACTTTGAGTTAAAGTTGTATAAGGTGTTATTTCTTTGAGGCGTAAATCTAAATTTGAAAAATGAGCATCAGTTTTTGAAAAAACTGCTTTTAAAATTTCACCTTCAACACTTACTAAATCATCTTCAAACTCTTGTTTGTTGAGTTCGTCTTTTAATAATTTGATGACTTTGTTGGCAATTTCAATTTGTAGTCCTGTTTTGCCTTTAATAAGTTGGAAAGCGTGTTTTAAAGTTTGTGCTAAGTGTTTGGATAGAATAGTTGCGGCATCCTCTTTATCAATTATATTTTTTTTCAGATAGAATTTGTCCTTATCAAGGCTTTTTAATTTTTCAGAGACAAGAAGTGTGATTAATTCTTCGTAAATTCCTTGATTCATAATGCTAAAAATTCTTTCAAAATTGGTAAATCGGCTTCAGCCCAATCTAAATTATTTAATTCCTCCTTGTTCGCAATTACAAAATCGGAATGCTCTTTTAGTTTTAATTCTCCAGAAAAATGTTTAGCAATAAATGGAATTAATTTAATTTTAAAATCAGGATATTTATAAGTTACAGGTGTCAACCTTTCATTTATCTCAATTTTAATATTTAATTCTTCTGCGATTTCTCTTTTTATACACTCAATTTCAGATTCACCTTGTTCAATTTTACCACCTGCGAATTCCCATTTCAAAGGAAGTTTCATTTTTGTGCTTCGCTGAACAGCTAAAATCTTATCATCAAAATGAATGATTGCACAAGTTACCTTAATGGCTTTCAAAATATTCTAACCATTCATAATCTCCTCAATCTCATCAGCCTCAATAGGAATATGACGCATCAAATTAAACGGTTCACCGTCTTCCTGTATCACTACATCATCTTCCAAACGGATGCCAAAACCTTCCTCTGGAATATAAATACCAGGTTCTACGGTAAAAACCATATTGGTTTTCATAGGCTCGTGAAGTATGCCGTAATCATGCGTGTCTAATCCCATATGGTGTGAGGTGCCATGCATAAAATACTTTTTGTAGGCTGGCCAATCTTTGTCTTCATTTTGTACATCGGCTTTGTCCAATAAACCAAGACCTATTAATTCTGAAGTCATTAACTTGCCAACTTCCACATGGTAATCGGCCCAAATAGCGCCTGGAAACAATAGTTTTGTGGCTTCGTTTTTTACACGATTCACGGCGTTATAAACCTCTTTTTGGCGTTTGGTAAATTGACCCGAAACAGGAATGGTTCTACTCATATCGCTGGCATAGTTGGCGTATTCTGCACCAACATCCAAAAGAATTAAATCACCAGCTTTACATTGCTGGTTGTTTTCAATATAATGCAGCACATTGGCATTGTTACCGGAAGCGACAATTGGTGTGTATGCAAATCCTCTTGAGCGGTTGTTTAAAAACTCGTGCATAAACTCGGCTTCAATATTATATTCCCAAATGCCTGGTTTTACAAAGTTTAGAATTCTCCGAAATCCTTTTTCCGTGATATTACAAGCTTCTTGTATAAGGTCGAGTTCCAAAGGATCTTTTACCGAACGTAAACGTTGCAAAATAGGATTGCTTTTTTCCACTTTATGCGCTGGGAATTGCGCTTTTATCTTTTTATTAAAACGTGCTTCACGAGTTTCTGTAGCGACATTGGCACGATAATGTTCATTGGTATTGATGTAAATGGTGTCTGCTTGCGACATGATTTCTTTCATGATTTTATCGAAATCATTAAGCCAATACACCGTTTCAATTCCCGATGTTTCAAGTGCTTTTTCCTTGGTTAGTTTTTCGCCTTCCCAAACTGCAATATGTGCGTTGGTTTCGGTTAAAAATAAAATTTCCCGATGTTTTGGATTCGGACAATCTGGAAAAAGTACCAAAATACTCTCTTCTTGGTCTACACCACTTAAGTAGAATATATTACGGTCTTGTTGAAAAGGCATCGTACTATCGGCACCAATAGGGTAAATGTCATTAGAATTAAATACCGCTAAACTATTTGGCACCATTTGAGCCCTAAAGTTTTTACGGTTTTTTATAAAAAGTTGCTTGTTTATGGGATTGTATTTCATCAGAAAAATTTAGTTTTCAGTTCCCGTGAATTCCGATAACTATCGGAAGGGAATCTCATTAATATTTGATTGTCAGCTTGAGCGCAGTCGAAATGTCTTAAGTGAATAAATTTAATAGCTTTCTACAGTGTTCAAGCTCACATTTGTGTGCTTCTAATTGATAATCCCAAAAATAAACAAACAAAACCGCAAGCAAAAGCCAAAGCACAGAATCTCTTATAAATTAAGAGACTTTTATGACGTTTAATTCTGAAATGATTAATTTAACGGCATTAAAATCCAACCAACATGATTAAATCAAAATTCTTCTTATTCCTATTTTTTATAAGTTCAGTTGTTGCGTTTTCCCAACAACCTGCAACATCTGCAGCAACCATTCAACAGGCTTTGCAACATAAAAAAGAAATGACCGAAACGTCATTGGTCAAAAATGTACCCTTCGAAAATATTGGACCAACTGTTATGAGCGGTCGTGTAGTTGATGTGGATGTGAACCCAGAAATGCCGTCCGAATTTTATGTTGGATATGCGTCTGGAGGCGTTTGGCATACCACTAATAACGGCACGACATTCACACCGATTTTAGATAATGCGCCAACTCAAAATGTTGGCGATATTGCTGTCGATTGGAAAAACAGAACCATTTGGGTTGGGACAGGCGAAAATAATAGTTCACGTTCCAGTTATGCAGGTATTGGCATTTTAAAATCCAAGAATAACGGCAAAACTTGGGAGCAAGTTGGTTTGCCAGACTCGCACCATATTGGTCGTATTCTTATCAACCCTAAAAATCCTGAAGAAGTGATTATTGGAGTGACAGGTCATCTGTATTCGCCAAATGAAGAACGCGGCATTTACAAAACCACGGATGGTGGTAACACTTGGAAGAGAACCTTATTTGTGGATAAGAGTAGTGGTATTATAGACGTACAGCATGCGCCAGATAATTTTAATGTGATGTTCGCTTCGTCTTGGACAAGAGATCGAAAAGCCTGGAATTTTTCAGGAAACGGAACTAATTCAGCCATTTTTAAAAGTACCGATGGCGGAGAGACATGGGAAAAGGTTTCCACCGAGAAAAGCGGATTCCCAACAGGCGAAGGTGTTGGTAGAATAGGAATTGCAGTTTTTGACGAAAACACCATTTATGCGTTGCACGATAGTCAATTCCACAGAAAAGAGGAGCCTAAAAAAGGGGAAACTTCAGGATTAACAAAAGATGATTTTAAAACGATGAGTGTCGATGCCTTTATGAAACTTGAAGACAAAGCACTCAACGATTATCTTAAAACTAACGGATTTCAAGAAAAATACAGAGCAGCTAATGTAAAACAATTGGTGAGTAGCGGCTCTGTAAAACCCATTGATTTGGCACATTATTTAGAGGATGCCAATTCTATGATGTTTGATACGCCTGTTATTGGTGCTGAGGTCTATAAAAGTACAGATGGAGGAAAATCTTGGAACAAAACACATGAGGATTATATCGATGGTTTGTACTACAGTTACGGCTATTATTTTGGGGAAATCAGGGTAGATCCACAAGATAAAAATGGTATTTATATTATGGGTGTGCCCATTTTAAAATCGAAAGACGCTGGCAAAACATTTACTTCTATTAGTCGTGAAAATGTGCATGCCGATCATCAGGCACTTTGGATAAATCCTAAAATGCAAGGCCATTTAATCGATGGCAATGATGGTGGACTCAACATGAGCTACGATGATGGTGAAAGCTGGATAAAGCTGAACTCGCCAGCCGTTGGTCAATTTTATGCCATCAACGTCGATAATGAAAAACCATACAATGTTTATGGCGGATTGCAAGATAATGGCGTTTGGGTCGGTGCAAATAATGCTAGGGAAGATAAATTTTGGCACCAAAGCGGACACTACCCTTGGGAAGAGCTAATGGGTGGTGATGGTATGCAAATTGAGATTGATAGTCGTGATTCGAATATCGTTTATACGGGATTTCAATTTGGAAATTATTTCAGAATCAATCGAGAAACCGAAGAATTTAAATACATTCAACCTAAACACACTTTAGGAGAAACACCTTACCGTTTCAATTGGCAAACACCGATTTTGTTGTCGCCACACAATCAAGATATTCTGTATTTGGGAGGGAACAAGTTGATGCGTTCCATGAATAAAGGCGATGATTTTGAGGCGATAAGTGACGATTTAACCAATGGTGGAAAAAAAGGAAACGTGGCATATGGCACATTGACTTCTATTAGCGAAAGCCCTTTTCAATTCGGATTGATTTACACGGGAAGTGATGATGGTGTGGTTAGTGTGACTAAAGATGCAGGAGGAAGCTGGACCACAATTTCAAATACGTTTCCAAAAGATTTATGGGTAAGTAGAGTGATGGCCTCGCAACATAAAAAAGAACGTGTCTATGTGACCTTGAATGGATATCGGTGGGATGATTTTAAAGTCTATGTTTACAGGAGTGACGATTATGGACAAACATGGAAGGACATTAGTTCTAATATTCCAACGTCTCCGGTTAACGTCATAAAGGAAGACACGTCTAATGAAAATGTATTGTATTTAGGAACCGATAATGGCGCCTATGTTTCCTTTAATAGGGGAGCATCATGGCATATATTTTCAAAAGGACTTCCAAATGTGGCTGTTCATGATATCGTGATTCAACCTGAAGCTAAAGATTTAGTATTGGGAACGCACGGCCGAAGTATTTATAAGGCCAATATTGAAGCGCTTCAAATTATAAACGCTGATGAGACTACGAATGATATTACATTTATGGATATCCAACCGATAACACATTCTGGTCAATGGGGAAGTTCTTGGAGTCCTTGGTTTGATGCTTTTGAACCAGAAACCACGATTAGATTTTTCAGTAAGTCTTCGGGAAATAAAACCTTGAAAATACAGTCTGAAGAAGGCGCTGAATTAGTGAAGATGTCTGTAGCTGTTGAAAACGGATTTAATTATGTGGATTATAATTTAGAACTCGATGAAAAAGGAAAGAAGGCTTTAATGAAAGAAGATTCAAGTATTCATTTTAAAGAAACAGGCAATAAGAAATATTATTTGCCAAAAGGCGTTTATACCGTACAAATGGAGGATTCAGAAACGACTTTTGAAATTAAATAATTATAAACCAATGACATTCAATAAAAGACAAAAGACCGCTGCACTGTTAGAATCAACCTGCCTGCTGACAAGGCAGGGAAATTAGACTAAATTCTAACTCAATAAGAAACAGCATTAAAATCATTAAACTCTTTTACTAATTCATGCTTGTCCCGTCAGGGACTTAATTTGGGTAAAATATGAATGTAACATGGTCTAGTGTGCCTTTAGGCACACAATATTTTTAAGGGTTTTTTAAATAAAAATGAAAGTTAAAAATCGTAAAAAATGAAACATCTTAAATCAGTATTAGTATTAGCAATCTTTGGAATGGCTTTCTCTTGTGGAACCGATAATGACGATTCCCAACCACCCTCAGAAGCTAACCTTATTATTAAGTTAAACTTCGACGCCAACCAACAACGCTTAAACAATTTAGGCCAACCCGCTACAATTCCGGATGGGAATGCAGCACAAACGCCAACCATTCAAAAAATGAGTGCCAATTATATTGAGTTTGCACCGACGGCCACAACTCAATTGGGACAAGGTGAAGTCGTATTTGTCGGTGAAGAAACCGATGCAGGTGGCGATATGGCCATTGATTTTCAACAAGCTATTTTCGCTGGAAATGATGACGTATTTTTAAGTATGCCTTTGAATGAAGTTGCTTCGGGTTCTTATGAATGGGTTAGAGTGTCGTTGGCCTATCAAGAAGGCGATATTCAGCTCTTAAATAACGGTTCTGAAATTACAGGAACTTTAGCAAGCTTTGTTGGTTATAATAATTACATCACCTCATTTGATTTAAACGGAAGTGCAATTGCTGTTAATGATGATGTTCTGCAAGGGTTTTGGGCCTTTGAAGCTTTGGGCTTCACAACGCAAGGGCAAGCACCTCCTGGCGCAACCACTGTTCCCAACCCATTGTTCGCAACTTCGCCAGTTCCCCAAGGCTCTTGTGTCGTTACTGGTGAATTTTCCAACGCATTGACCATTACAGGAAATGAAACTGAAGATGTAACCGTAACGCTTTCTTTTTCAGTCAATGATAGTTTTGAATGGACGGAAGTGAATGCAGATGGGAAATACGAACCTTCTGCTGGTGAACAAGTGGTAGATATGGGGCTTAGGGGTTTGATTCCAATGGTTTCTAATTAAATTCATTCTAAATAGTTAATTATACTACAGCGCAGTTGGGAATAACCCAATTGCGCTGTATCTTTGTTGGACTAAAATAAATTAGATTAACAATGAGCGGAATTCTAAATTCTTCGATTGGAAGAAAGTTTGCCATGGCACTTTCGGCACTCTTCCTAATGATTTTTGTACTACAACATTTTGCAATTAACCTACTTTCTGTTTTAAGTCCTGATACCTTTAATGAGGTGTCTTACTTTATGGGAACATTTTGGGTCATTCAATTTGTGATTCAACCTATTTTAATTATCGGTGTTATTTTTCATTTTGTAATGGGATTTGTCTTAGAAATAAGAAATCGAAATGCACGAAAAATTAGTTACGCAAAAAACAACGGTGCTGCAAATTCTACTTGGATGAGTAGAAACATGATTTGGAGTGGCGGATTTATTCTTATCTTCTTAATCATTCACATGATTGATTTTTGGGCGCCTGAAATGAATATCAAATATTTCAAAGGCGATATGACTGGATTGATCGATCCTGATAATGTGGATAGCGGCTTTAGGTTTTACGAGGAACTTGTTCATAAATTTGAACCTATCTGGCGTGTAGCCCTTTACTGCTTAGGCTTCGTGTTTTTATCACTGCACTTACTACATGGCTTTAACTCTGCATTTCAATCGGTTGGAGCAAATAACAAATACACAAAAGGATTGAAAGGATTTGGAAAATTCTATGCAATTGTAATTCCACTGGGATTCATATTCATTGCATTATTTCATCATTTTAATCACTAAAAAAATACATCTAATATGGCTTTAGATTCAAAAGTACCAGAAGGTCCAATTGCAGACAAATGGACGAATTATAAAAATAGTATTGACTTGGTCAATCCTGCCAACAAACGAAATATAGATGTTATTGTGGTTGGTACAGGTTTAGCTGGAGGTTCTGCTGCGGCTACTTTAGCCGAGTTAGGCTATAACGTTAAAGCATTCTGTTTTCAAGATTCTCCAAGACGTGCGCACTCTATTGCGGCACAAGGCGGAATTAATGCAGCGAAAAATTACCAGGGCGATGGCGATTCTACATACCGATTGTTTTATGATACTGTAAAAGGTGGTGATTACCGTTCGCGTGAAGCAAATGTGTACCGTCTTGCTGAGGTATCTGCAAATATTATTGACCAATGCGTGGCACAAGGTGTTCCTTTTGCTCGTGAATATGGTGGTTTATTAGATAACCGTTCTTTTGGTGGTGTTTTGGTATCAAGAACATTTTATGCTGCAGGACAGACGGGACAACAATTGTTGTTGGGCGCCTATTCTGCTATGAACCGTCAGATTGGTCGTGGAAAAATCAAAATGTACAATCGTCACGAAATGTTAGACGTTGTCATTGTTGATGGCAAAGCACGAGGGATTATCACACGAAACTTAATTACTGGAGAAATTGAAAGACATTCAGCGCACGCTGTTGTTCTGGGAACTGGTGGTTACGGAAATGTATTTTTCTTATCAACAAATGCGATGGGAAGTAATGTAACAGCAGCTTGGAAAGCACATAAACGTGGCGCATATTTTGCGAATCCTTGTTATACGCAAATACACCCAACCTGTATTCCTGTTTCTGGAGATCATCAGTCTAAATTAACGTTAATGTCTGAGTCTTTACGTAATGATGGACGTATTTGGGTGCCTAAGCATATGAAAGATGTTGAGGCTATTAAAGCAGGCACATTAAAACCTAAAGATTTAGCAGAAGAAGATCGCGATTATTACTTAGAACGTCGCTATCCAGCCTTCGGAAACTTAGTACCTCGTGATGTGGCTTCGAGAGCCGCAAAAGAGCGTTGCGATGCTGGTTATGGCGTGAATGCAACAGGCGAAGCTGTATTTTTAGATTTTGCTGCTGCCATTGAACGTTATGGTAAAGAAACCGCTCATGTTAGAGGATTAAACGAAAATGATGCTGCTCTTGTTAAGAAGTTAGGACAGGAAGTCATCAAGAATAAATACGGGAACTTATTCCAAATGTATGAGAAGATTGTAGATCAAGATCCATACAATACACCTATGATGATTTATCCCGCAGTTCACTACACCATGGGTGGCGTTTGGGTAGATTATGATTTAATGACTACTGTTCCTGGATTGTATTGTATCGGTGAGGCTAATTTTTCAGATCATGGTGCCAATAGACTTGGAGCTTCGGCATTAATGCAAGGTTTGGCAGATGGCTATTTTGTGTTGCCATACACTATTGGAAATTATTTATCGCATGATATTAGAACAGGACCCATTTCAACTGATTCTAAAGAATTCGAAGATGCTGAAAATGAAGTCAGAAAAAATATTGAGCATTTAATTAATAATAAGGGCACCCATTCTGTTGATTATTTCCATAAACGACTAGGGAAAATAATGTGGAACAAATGTGGAATGGCAAGAAACGCTGAAGATTTAAAATCTGCAATTTCCGAAATATCAGAATTAAGAGCAGAATTTTGGAAGGATGTTAAAGTGCCAGGAACAAATGAGGAATACAATGAAGAATTGGCGAAAGCTGGCCGTGTTGCAGACTTCTTGGAATTAGGAGAGTTGTTTGCCAAAGATGCTTTGCAGCGTGAAGAATCTGCGGGAGGTCATTTCAGGGAAGAGTATCAAACAGCAGAAGGAGAAGCCATGCGTCGCAAAGAGTTTCAATATGTGTCCGCTTGGGAATATAAAGGCGAACCAAAAGATGCTATACTTCATAAAGAAGAATTAGAATACGAGAATATTAAAGTTAAAGAGCGTTCTTATAAGTAGAGAATAGAGAATAGAGAATAGAGAAAAGAGAATAGAGAAAAGAGAATAGAGATATTGAAAATTAATGAGTTTTCGGAAAAGGCATAATTATAAAAATTTGAAAATTTGGCAGCTCGGATTAGAGATTGCTAATAATATTTCGGATGTTTTAATTAATTTTCCAAAACATGAAAGATATGATTTAAGTTCTCAAATGAGTAAATGTTCTGTTTCCATGCCGAGTAACATAGCAGAAGGCTCTGCGAGAACAGATAAATCTTTTTCACATTTTCTTGACATTTCTATAGGATCATCATTTGAGCTTGGTACACAGCTCTTAGTTGCTTTTCATAGAAATTACATTAAGGAAGAAACTTTAAAAATATTAGAATCTAAAAACGAAGAATTTCAAAGAATGACGATGGGTTTTCAAAATGGATTATAAATCTGTTTTCTTTACTCTTCATTCTTTTTTCTCAGAACAATAAGTCTATAAAATCAAAATATTATGAATCTTACACTAAAGATTTGGAGACAAAAAAACAATAACGATAAAGGAAAAATGGTTGATTATAAAATCAGCGATGTGTCACCAGATATGTCTTTTCTTGAAATGTTAGATGTTTTAAATAACGAATTAATAGAAAAAGGGGAAGAGCCAGTAGCTTTCGATCACGATTGTCGCGAAGGTATATGTGGTTCTTGTTCATTGTACATTAACGGAGAGGCGCATGGTCCAGATCGTGGCGTAACAACTTGCCAATTGCATATGCGAATGTTCAATGATGGTGATGTTATTACTATTGAACCATTTAGAGCAACAGCATTTCCTGTCATTAAAGATTTAATCGTTGATAGAACCTCTTTTGATCGCATTCAACATGCAGGAGGATTTATTTCTGTAAATACTTCTGGAAATACCATTGATGCCAATGCAATTCCTGTAAATAAACACGATGCGGATGATGCTTTTGCTGCAGCAACTTGTATTGGTTGTGGTGCTTGTGTAGCTTCTTGTAAAAACTCATCAGCAATGTTATTTGTTGGTGCTAAAGTTTCTCAATTTGCATTATTACCACAAGGTCAAGTAGAAGCGACTGATCGTGTTTTAAATATGGTAAAGCAAATGGACGAAGAAGGTTTTGGTAACTGTACAAATACTGGAGCTTGCGAAGTAGAATGTCCTAAAGGTATTTCTTTAGAGAATATTGCACGTATGAATCGTGAATATTTAGCTGCGACATTGAAAGGTTAATCTCATCTCAACCTTTCCCAATGGGAAGGACAAATAATAATGGAATCCCAAGGTAAAATCTTATCTTGGGATTTTTTAATACAGCATTATGCAAAACCCAAACACGTTTTATAAAGCACAATTACAGTTAAATCAAAGGGAGTCTAAGCGTATATTCAAACAACTCAGTCTTTATAGCCTTCTAAGACTTTCCGTTTTTGTACTTACAGGAATAGGCATTTATTTTACCTATAAAAACTGGCAAATTGCGGCAGGCATTGGTGTCGTTGGTATGGCTATTTTCCTTTTTCTATTATCGCGATACACAGACTTAAAAGCGAAAAGAAACCTACACAAACGTCTGATTGCTATTAACGAAAACGAATTAAACATAGCCAAAGGAGATTTTCACGAACAACCAGATGGGTCGGAATTTCAAAATCCTAAGCATTTCTTTAGTCTGGATATCGATTTGTTTGGAAAAGGGTCTTTTTTTCAATTTATAAATCGAACAGCTATAAATGAAGGTACCGAAACGTTGACCGAAAATTTGCTATCAAATGATATTACCAACATTGAGGAGCGACAACAAGCGATACAAGAATTGGCTGCAATGCCAGAATGGCGACAAAACTATACAGCAGTAGCGCAAGGCGTTGAAATAGAGCATTCCGCAGCTTCAATTATTGCTTGGCTAAAAGGTTACAAGCCGTTTTTGGGAAAAGTGCAGTATGCTTTGACTATTGGGTTTAGTATAGCATCTTTAATTATTATAGGATTAGGAATTATGGAAATTATTCCGATTTCCATGATTGGATATTGGTTATTGTTAGGACTCGGCATTACAGCACTATATTGGAAAAAAATTGATGTTCTAGCACAGCATACAGGAAGAGCAAAAGACACCTTTAGACAATATGCGTTGTTATTAGAAGCTATTGAAACAACAACGTTTAACTCTCAATTATTAAAGGCCAAACAACAATTGATTCAATCTGAAGACCAAAAAGCATCTGAAATATTTTCAAAATTTTCAAAAGCACTCGATGCTCTGGATAATAGAAATAATCTCATTTCATTGGTTCTAGGTAACGGCTATCTGCTTTTAGATCTACGATACAGCTATGCTGTTGAAAAATGGATTTCTAAAAATGCCCATAAAGTGGACGAATGGTTTCATGTGGTCACCTTCTTTGATGCTTTTAATAGCTTTGGAAACTATGGCTTTAATCATCAAAGTTTTACTTATCCAACTCTAACTCACGAACCAGTGACAATTTTGGCTGAAGGTTTAGGACATCCCTTGTTACATCCCGAAAAACGAGTAGACAGTGATTTAAAGTTAGAAGAGGAACAATTCTTTATCGTGACAGGCGCAAACATGGCAGGAAAAAGTACCTTTTTAAGAACCGTTGCACTTCATATTGTTATGGCCAATGTTGGATTGCCTGTGTGTGCAAAAGAGAGCAAGTACAAGCCCATTAAGTTAATTACAAGCATGCGAACCACAGATTCGTTAACTGATGATAGCTCCTATTTCTTTAGTGAATTAACACGATTAAAATTTGTGGTGGATACTATTGAAAATGACAAAAACTATTTCGTAATCCTCGATGAAATTCTAAAAGGCACCAACAGTACTGATAAAGCCATTGGCTCAAGAAAATTTGTGGAAAAGTTAGTGAAACAAAATGCCACAGGAATTATTGCTACGCACGATTTAAGTCTTACAGAAATAGAAACCGAATTAGAAGCTGTTAAAAACTACTATTTTGATGCAGAAATCATAAACGATGAACTATTTTTCGATTACAAATTAAAACAAGGCGTCTGCCAAAACATGAATGCTAGTTTTTTGTTGAAGAAGATGGAGATTGTTTAGATTTGTTTATTCTATAATTTTGATTAAAATTGGAGAAACTCCTTTAAGCCTGTAGCTGCTGCTTCCAGAAATATGAATGTTAATATCGAATATTTGTATTAGATCACCTGGTCTAAGTAGGGTAAATAAATCATTCGCCCAAATATTCATTGTATTACCATCTATTTCTAATGTCCTATAATGAGGCATTTTTATTTTGAATGAAGTTACTACAAAATCCATTTCATGTAGAAAGTCATAGATTTTTGCATCTATTACCGCATTCGTTAGTTCCTCCTTTTTAAATTTTAATTCACAATTAGCACCACAACCAAGTTTGTTAATTGTTCCAATGGGTGCTTTTAAGTCCTTTATCCTCAAAGTTTTTATTTCTGTCAAAGAATCACCATTGTTAAGTTTAGATTTAATTTTAATGTCAATGGTATTACCAGAACCAGGAGCTAAAATATAATTACCTTTTTTATCTTTCTTTTTTAATCCAGGAGCAGACGCTTCAAACCAGATAACATTCGGTTTTGAAATATATATAGGATTGGAAACACCTCTGTAAACTACATTCATCTTTTTAAGCTCTAAAGTCGCTTCAGTTTTTAAGCTGTCCAAAGATTGGAGTTTTTCGATGCGTTCTTTTAAAGCCTTGTTTTCAGATACAAGTTGCGTTTTACTCTGCGAAGATTTACAATTTAGTGCTAGAACAAGAATTAAGATGGGATAGATATTTGCTTTTTTCATTGTTAAGATGGGTTGTTATCTTCTAAACCAAAAGATAGTATAAATTATTGTATGATGAAGGTGTAGAAAAATGTCATTCAGGGCATTGCGAAAAATCTTGAATTAAAAAACATACTATATAAAAGTATAGATTCTTCGCTTCGCTCTGAATGACAGGGAACAAAAAACCCTCTCTGTTTCCAGAAAGGGTTTAAATTGTTTAAGAAAATAATTTCCTAAGCCTCAAAAGGCTCAATAGAAACGTAAGACTTGTTGTCTTTTTTCTTAGTAAATTTCACTAAACCATCAACTTTAGCATGTAAAGTATGGTCTTTTCCTTGGTAAACGTTTTCACCTGGATGGTGCGTGTTACCACGTTGTCTTATGATAATGTTTCCAGCAATAGCAGCTTGTCCACCAAAAATCTTTACGCCTAGACGTTTCGATTCTGATTCTCTACCATTCTTCGAACTACCAACTCCTTTTTTATGAGCCATGATCTTAAGGTTTTTTTATCCTAACGTAAAGTCAGGAACTAGTTTATAATTTAATGCAATTGAAAATTACTTTTCAATTCCACCGTCTAATCTTTCTTGTAATTCTTTTAATTCGTCCCACTTACCATCTGCAGCTAATTTAGCTTGTTTTGGCCAAGTATCGGTAACGATATGTGCTAATCTAGAGCTAGCTTCAGAAAGCACATTGCTTAATTCTTCTGCTTTTGCGTTAGCCACTTTCTCAAAAGTTTCGTATCCAGCGTTTACCAATGCTTCAGCAGCCTTTGGTCCAGCACCTTCAATTTTCTTTAGATCGTCAGCTTTTCCTGTTGCTTTTTTAGCAGCTGGTTTTGCTTTCGGTGCTTCTTTTTTAGCCTCTACTTTTGGTTCAGCTTTTTTAGTTTCCTTTTTCGGAGCAGCTTTTTCAGCTTTCTTTGCTCCTGAAGCAACAATACTTTCGATTACGATTTCAGTTAAAGATTGTCTGTGTCCATTTTTTACACGGTAACCTTTACGTCTTTTCTTTTTGAAAACTATTACTTTATCACCTTTAAGGTGCTTTAAGACTTTTGCACTTACTTGTGCTCCGTCTATAGCTGGGGCGCCTAAAGTTGTTTTGTCACCATCTCCTATTAAAAGAACGTTATCGAAAGAAACGTTTTTACCTTCTTCAGTAGATAAACGGTTAACAAAAACTTTTTGGTCTTTTGCAACTTTAAATTGCTGCCCTGCTATCTCTACAATTGCGTACATAGCGTAACGTTTTTATTAATTTGATTATTAAATAAAATGCTCTCTTCTCAGAAAGCGGACCTGCCTTTCGGGCTAGGCGGGTGCAAATATAATCCTAAATTCTTAATTGACAAACGTTTTAAGTATTTTAGACCTGTTTTGACCTTAAAAATATAACAGTTGAACTATGTAAAGCTGAAATAGAGGTTTACTAAAGTAGAGTTTTCACATATAATTAAGTTAAAAAGACAATTCATTGCTTATTTTTGTAGGGCTTCATGTAACAAATTACATTTAGAAAAGACAAACACTTAAAACAATTTAAATTTAAACAAAACTACAATGAAAAACTATTTACTGGCTTTGGCTTCTTTGTTGTTTATTGGCCATCAGGCCATAGCACAAAAAGTTGAATTTGAGGAATTTGATTTAGACAATGGCTTGCATGTTATTATGCACCAAGACAACACGGCACCAGTTGTTATTACATCTGTGATGTATGATGTTGGTGGAAAAGATGGCGACAGGGAACGTACAGGGTTTGCACACTTTTTTGAGCATCTATTATTTGAAGGCTCAGAAAATATAGGTCGTGGTGAATTCATGAAAATAATTCCTGCAAACGGAGGTACTTTTAATGCCAATACCTCTCAAGATAGAACGTATTATTATGAAATCTTCCCTTCTAACAAATTAGAACTAGGATTGTGGTTAGAGTCAGAGCGTATGTTGCATCCCGTTATTGATCAAGTTGGTGTAGATACGCAGAACGAAGTTGTTAAAGAGGAAAAACGTCAAAGTTATGATAACAGACCTTATGGAGGTCTTTTAAAAACTATTGGCGAGAGCTTATTTAATGTGCATCCCTATAAAGATCAGAATATTGGTCTTATGGAGCATTTAGATGCAGCGACTTTAGAAGAATTCAATGCCTATTTTGATAAATACTATGTGCCTAACAATGCGGTATTAGTGGTGGCAGGTGATATTGATTATGACAAGACAAAAAAATTGGTAAAAGAGTATTTCAGTGCTGTTGAAAAAGGACCTGAGGTCGTGCGCAACTTTCCAAAAGAGGCACCAATTACAGAAACAAAAGAAGTAGTTGCTTACGACAAGAATATTCAAGTACCGGCAATAATAGCTGCTTATCGTTTACCTGGTCAATCGACCAGAGAAGCTTATGTATTGGATATGATTTCTAGCTATTTAAGCGGAGGAAAAAGTTCTGTGTTGTATAAGAAATTAATTGATGAACAAAAACAGGCCTTAACAGTTCAGGCTGTTAATTTGGGTCAAGTAGATTATAATATTTTTGCCTTATTTGCTTTGCCATTAGGGGATGTTAGTTTAGATACCTTATTAGCAGAGATGGATGAAGAAATTGCTAAAATGCAAAATGAATTGATTAGTGAGCGCGATTATCAAAAACTTTTAAATCAGTTTGAAAATGATTTTGTAAGCTCTAATTCTAGTGTAGCAGGAATTGCAGGTTCCCTTGCAACATACTATTTACTATATGGTGATGTAAATATCATTAATAATCAGTTAGAGACCTATAGATCTATTACAAGAGAAGAAATTCAGGATGTGGCTAAGAAATATTTAAGCCCTAATCAACGTGTAGAAATAGAATATCTACCAAAAACAGATGAACAATAAAATGAAAACAGTATTAAATATGAACACCAAAATAGTAGCGTTTTTCACATTATTTATAATGTTTATTAGTGCAAACGCACAGATAGATAGGTCTAAAATACCTGTTGCAGGCCCAGAACCGGAAATTTCAATCGACAAACCGCAAGAGTTTGAATTAAAAAATGGCTTAAAAGTATTAGTGGTAGAAAACCATAAGTTACCAAGAGTTTCGTATTCTCTAAGAATCGATAATAAACCTATTTCTACAGGAAAAAAAGCTGGAGTAGAAAGCTTATTGGGAAGCATGTTGGGTAACGGAACAACTACAATTTCTAAAGATGAATTTAATGAAGAAGTGGATTTCTTAGGCGCTAATTTAAACTTTGGTTTTAGCGGAGGTTTTGCAAGTTCCTTAACCAAATATTCTGAAAGAATTTTAGAATTATTAGCTGGTGCAGCCATTAACCCATTATTGACTGAAGAAGAATTTGAAAAAGAGAAAACTAAACTTATTGAGGGATTAAAGGCAGACGCAAAAAGTCCGGATGTTATAGCGAGTAGAGTCGGTTCAGCGTTATCTTATGGTACCAATCATCCTTATGGCGAGTTTATAACTGAAGAAACCATCAATAACGTGTCTTTTGGGGATGCACTTGCGTTTTACGAAAAATACTTTAACCCAAACAATGCCTATTTGGTTGTGGTTGGAGATGTAGATTTTAAGGATGTAAAGAAACAAGTGAAAACATATTTTGGTGAATGGACAAAGTCTGTAGATGTAAATACTACGGTACCAAAACCGAATCCTAATGTACAATACACACAAATTAATTTTGTGAATGTGCCAGATGCCACGCAATCTAACCTTTCTATTACGAATAATGTAGATTTAAAGATGGGCGATGAAGATTATCATGCAGCTTTAATTACTAATAACATCTTAGGTGGTGGAGGTGAAGGTTACCTTTTTAAAAACCTTAGGGAAGATAAAGGTTACACTTACGGAGCCTATTCTAGCTTAGGCAATGATAGATACGGTGCATCTCGTTTCAATGCGACTGCAAAAGTGAGAAATGCAGTCACGGATAGTGCTGTTGTTGAAGCTTTAAAAGAGATCAATAGAATTAGAACTGAACCAGTTGATCCTCAGCTTTTAAAAGATGCCAAGGCAAAATATGTTGGGAACTTTGTGATGGCTTTAGAACGTCCACAAACTATTGCCAACTATGCCTTAAATATTGAATTGAACGACCTTCCAGAAGATTTTTACACCACTTATTTACAAAAAATCAATGATGTTACTGTAGAGGATATTCAGCGTGTGGCGAACAAATATTTTAAAGCGGATAACTTAAGAATTATAGTTGTTGGAAATGGGGCAGAGGTCATAGAGAATCTTGAAAAAACAGGAATTCCAATTATGTACTTCGATAAGTTTGCAAATGAAACTGAGAAACCAGTATTTTCTAAACCTTTACCAGAAGGTTTAACTGCAAAAGCGGTAGTTGACAACTATATTACAGCGGTTGGAGGCCAAGAAAATTTAAATAAGATCAATACCCTTTTGGTTAACTCTGATGTAACGATACAAGGCGCTCCATTTAAACCAAAGGCAACAGTTAAACAAATGGCACCAAATAAATCTTATATGGAAATTGTTGTTGAAGGTATGGGAGCGGTAATGAAGCAAAGTTTTGATGGTGAGAGCGGATTTACTGAGCAGCAAGGCCAAAAAGTTCCTATGGAAGGCAAAGAGCTGGCTTCAAAAAAAGCCGAGAAGGGCTTGTTTCCAGAATTATATATGGATGCCTCTAATTTAGAATTGGAAAGCTTAATGACCATTGATGGAAAAGATGCCTACAAGGTAAAAGTAACGCAAGGAGAAGATACTTCCTATCGCTATTATGACGCGGAAAATAGCTATTTAGTAAGAAAGGAAGAATCTGCAGAAATGCAAGGTCAAACTGTGACTACGGTTATAGATTACTCAAATTACAAAGAGAAGGATGGCATCATGTTTCCTTACACTATGAAAATTGCAACAGGACCTCAAGTGTTATCTTTTGAAACTACTGAAGTTAAGATTAACGAAGGGGTTTCAGATGCTGATTTCAACTAATCACATCTAAATATTTAAAATACTAAAACCGAAGTGAAAGCTTCGGTTTTTTTGTGAAACTTATTTTGAAAATAAATGCAGATTTTTTTTAAAATAATTAGTTCAACCAATGCCGTTATTGGAACGGGATCTTTTACTTGCGCTTATGTGATAAATAAACACCCACCAAAATTAATAACGCTGCAAAACCCTGAATAAAACTAAAGGTTTCATCATCTAAAATTCCCCAACCAAGCGCAACAATAGGCATAATATAAGTTACGGAAGAGGCAAAAACAGGTGTGGACAATTGTACCAGCTTAAAAAAGACCACTTTTGCTATCGCAGTACCAAAAATGGCTAGAATACTCACATACATAAGTGCTTTTGGTAAAGCAGGATTGTTAAATGTTTCTGTCGTAAAAAAATCGCTAAACAAGAGCACAATCAGGGCTGGAATAAAAATAAATACATAATTACCAGCTGCAATTGCAAGCGGTTTTACATCTTGTAAATAGCGCTTAATGATATTGACGTTAGCAGCATACATTAGGGTAGAAGCAATGACAAATCCGGCGTATAGATAATTTTGATTTGGGTTTAATTCAGAACCTTTGAGGATTAAAATAGCGGTACCAATGAACCCAATAATAACGCCTAAAACTTGGCGCTTGGTGGAGGTAATTTTAAAAACGGCAAAACCCAACAGAATGGTATTGAGCGGTACTAAAGAATTCAATATAGAAGCAACAGTACTATCTATTTCAGTTTCTGCAATGGCAAAAAAGAAAGCAGGTATAAAAGAGCCTAAGAGTCCAGAAATAAGCAGCCATTTCCATTTTGACTTCGGAATGGTTTTAAGTTTATGATAGCCAAAAGCTAGAAGTAGGATCCCAGTAATAAGAGTTCTTAAAGCACCAAGCTGATAAGGCGTAAGTCCTAAAAGTGATTTTTTGATGAGAATAAATGAGCTTCCCCAAATTACGGAAAGAATTATAAGATAAATCCATTTAATGTTAGGGTTTTTCATACAAAAGCATTGTAAATCAATCACAAAATTCGTTAATTCTTTCGCAAGAAGCACTAATATTTATTAGATTTATCCCAAATAAAATAGTTTGAATTTATGAAGACCTTAAAGACATTAAGTATCGTTGCAATGATAGCATTAGCTTTTACGTCGTGTAAAAATGAAACGGCACCAGAAGTTAAAACGGTGGATGTAGAAGTTTCTAAAAAAGATGTTGCTCAAACTTTAGATCCAAATGCCACTTACGCAAAAGTTGAGTTTGGTATAGATGGAATGACTTGTGCCATGGGTTGTGCCAAAACCATCGAAAAGAAAATGGCTAAAATGGAAGGTGTAAAATCGGCAAAAGTTGATTTTGACAAACGTTTAGCAATGGTTGAATATGATGAAGCTAAAGTAACTCCAAAATCTTTAGAAGAAACAGTAAGCAAGGTAGCTGACATTTATAAAGTAAAGGATTTTCACAAGGTGGATGATTTTGGTGCTGAAAAGAAAGCCTGCAAAGCTGACTGCGATAAAGCCTGTTGTGCGAACAAAGCTGAAACGGATGCTTCAACTACTGCACTAAGCACAAGCAAGAAAGCCTGTAATGCAGATTGTAAAAAGGCATGTTGCGCTGACGTGAAAAAAAGCTGAGTAATTTAAGAAAATAATAAGATATAAAGTAATAACGCTATCCGAAAGGATGGCGTTTTTTATTGGACTTGAAGTAGTATAATTGCCAGCGCACAGCAACCTAAAGGCAGCAGCCATAGTAATAAGATTGAGGTCTGCTTATGTTTTAGTTTGGCATTAAGAATAGTTCTTTTCTTTCCATTATAGCGCATCCAGTTTTTTGCCATGATAAAGAGCGCAACCAATGATAGTAATACCCAAAATTTTGTGGATGACATGACTTCTATTTTCATCTGCTTAGCAAATGCCTTAAAAAATGCAGCGAATACAAAAATAAATGAAAGCTCTAAAAAGTTGATATAAGAAAGGGCAATGCTTAGGCTGCGCCTACCAAAAGCTTTTTTATAATGGTTAAAAACAGTAATATAATAACGATCTAGCATAAGTTTCAATATTAAAAAAGCCACATTTTAAAAATAATGTGGCTTTAAGTTATATATTTTAGAGTGTCTTAATTACCTGTGACTTTTACATTATCTAAATGATATCTAGTGGTCGCACTAGGATCTGAACCTTCATAGAAAAATCCAAATACAGCAGTACCTTCAATACAAGATATATTAATTGGACCTACAGGTTGTAAGCCTCCAAAACCTCCACTTGGTCCAACAGGGATTGCTGCGTCTATTATTTCCCAAGTAGCTGTAGTTGGATCGCCAGCGTAATCAGTAGAGACATAAACAGATAATATTGTACCAGTATCGTAAGCAGCTTCTAGATCAAAAGATAATTCTTCTCCTTCTGTAGGACCTAAGTCTATTGCAGGAGTAACTAACCAAACATCGGCATCAGAATTACCTGAGCTAAATGCAGATATACGAGAGTAATTATTACCTTGAAAACCACTGATAAACCAATCGGTATTTGTACCACTTATATTGATATTATCCCAGCCTTCAGAGTCATAAGTACCAAAACCTTCAAAATTTTCAAAGAAAATATTAGAACCTCCACCAGAAGGACCAGTACATTCAAAGAAATCTGGATCACAACGATTCTCTTCAGGACCAAATACTATATCTTCAGGTGTATTTATAGCTACTATATAATTATTTCCTTCAAAATTTCTAGAGAGTACAGCATTCACAGTACCTCTTCCTTTAGGTAAGGCTAAACCTTTAAAATCAGCAAAGGTACTTGTACTAAATATTACAGAAGCACCCGATTCACAACTCTCAAGTGTTCGCTCGCCGTCAAATTGATCTTGAGCAGATGAGGCATAAGTGTCAAAGTTGTTAGCTTCATCAAAAACATCATTTCTGTTGAACTGAACATCATTTAATGCAATCATCAAATTTGTTTTCTGTACTGTGAAATCTGAAATATTTAATGGAAGTGGTACAATGTTAGCTACTTCATTTGATCTTTCAATAAATTCATTTTCAAATTGCGACGGTATCTTATCGACGCCACTTCCTGCTTGAGATCCTAGGGTTAAAACACCATTACTAATTCCCACAGCCAAACCACTAATTTTTACATATATTTTTCTACCAACCTCATATTTAGTAAATAATGGATTGACATCAATTAAAAGTTTAATACCGATAGTTGGATTTTCTGGTTTGTCTTGAAGAATTATTTCTTCAAAATAATTACCACCTTCATCAGATGATACAACATATCCTGTTACATAAAAATCAGTATCACTAAATACATAGGCAACCGCATCGGATTCATTCGAGTAATCTAAGGGCTGCGGCTCAAATATATCATCATTTGCACTTTGCTCTTGGGCTAAATCACCTGCCAAAGAACCTATAGTTCTTATTTGATTTTCTGGTATGTTTGGTTCTTCAAATGAGAGGTTTGGTGTACTGAAATCATCGTCTTGTACGCAACCGTTAAATACTACAAACCCTATAAGTAAGAGTATAATCTTATTAATTTTTAAAGTTTTCATTTTATTAAATTTATTTTGTTCTAACATAGCTTTTTTAAAATCTTACGTAAACGTTTAGGTAATAGGTGGTACCATTACCATAAAAGTAACGGTTACCAAATACGGGACCATTAGAATTGTTTTGCTCATCTAACTGGCTTCTATAATCTACTCGTCTAGATTGTTCAAAACCTCCCGTTCTATACTGTTTATTAAATATATTATTAATCGTAGCAAAGAAACCGACGAAATAGTCATCAATACGCCAAGATTTTCCTCCAATAACATTTACTAACATATAGTCCTCAAATTGTTCTTGCTTCAAAAGACTGTTAGCAACATCGTCATCATAATCGTTAATCGTATTGCCTGTAAAGTTACCTCCTTCAGGAATAATTAAAGCTTGATTTCTTGGATCAATTGGTAACAAGTCAACATCTTGAGTAAAATTAGCAGATCTTTTCAAAGCACTTGCATCGACATAAGCATTAGAAAAGAAATTACTGGTAACACCTATATTCCAAAATTCAGGATCCCTGTATTCAAAACCTATCTGGAATGCACGCTCTGGGCCACCAGATACATGTAGATCTTTTAAGGCAGTGGTTTGTTCGTCTCCATAAGTTACAATTGTTTTTTCCCCTCTTTCGTCATCCATAAGACCAGGTGCTCTATATTCAAAATCAGCTGCTGTATAATATAAATTTGGATTATTGGTAAAAATATATTGACCAACTGAAGCTGCAGCTTTCAATTTAATAGTAGGTGTGACTTGGGCTTCAATCCCTAACTCACCACCAATATGGCGTCTATCTATGTTGGTCTGAACTTCCTGTACAAAATTACTAGCGTTTTCTGTGAAGAAAAAACCGATATCTGTACCATCTTGAAACCCTGAGTAAAACCCTGTAAGTCTTGCTTTTACTTTTGGCGATCTAAATATATAACTCGCATCAACAGACTGAATCGTTTCACTTTCTAAACCTAAAACTATTTGATTACTTTGTCTCGCATTTCCAAAAGAGTTTCTAATATTAGGTGCTTTTGTAAAATAACTTCCATTCACATCAATTAAATGTTTTCCAGTAATCTTATAAGTAAATCCGCCTTTAACACCATAATTAGAAAATTCTAATTTTTCGCTTTTACCGTAAGAACTAATATCTCCAAAACCGTTTACATTACCACTACCAGGAAAAAAGCCGTTTTCATAAAGCCCATTTCTTTGATAATTGGTTTGTGAAACATTGGCACCAACATAAAAATCTATTTTATTGTATTTAAATTGGGCTTGTACAAAACCATTAATGACATCAGAATCTATCTCGTAGTTATACTTGTAGCGATCACCTTCTGTAACAATTCTGTTTGGGTTTCTTAAATCACTCTGGGCTTGCCCTTGAGTTTGCTGTCCTGCTTGTTGATCAGCAAAGGCATCAACATCCAAATAACCTGACCCTCCTAATAAATCTTCGATGCGTGCAAAGTTTTCACTATTTAAGGTTCTGTAATTAATGCTTGCATTTAATCTAATTTTATCTGACAGTTCTGCATCGAGAATAGTGTTTAATGATAATTGTTGATCCTTTATCACATCAGATTGGAGCGCATAAACAGAGTAACCATTAAGGTTGTTTGCATAATAAAGTTCATTCCAGTCTAACTGGCCATCGTTAACAAACTCTTGCTGAGCAGCAAAAGCCAGTTGATAATCGTAAGCTGTTGGGTTGGGGTCCTCTAGATGATAGCTTGGTAAATTTTGGTAATACTCAGGTGTTGGGTTACGAGCACCACCGACAGTTCCACCTTCGCTTAAGCGATTTCCGTTATTATCTATACGCGTATTCGCAATCTCACCAAACTGGTAAGCCGCATTGGTGTTCAACTTAACTTTAGATGAGATATCCCAATAATGATTTAACATTAAAATAGGTTCATTGATTTCTCTTATCCTAGAATTTCTTATCTCACCATCTTGATAACCCCAAAACGGATTGTATGTTCTACCTTTAAGATTATAAACCTCTTCTGTTATTGCCGTAGAACGTCCACGTCTGTTCTGGGCATAAATACTTGTGAAGTTTAAACTGTGTTTGTCGTTAAATTGTTTTTCTAAAGCAAAAACGAATGAATTGGAATCATATAATGTACCATCTACAAAACCTTCATCTCCAAATCGTCTAGAACCTAAAGCAGAAAAAGACCAGCCGCCTTTTAATAAACCAGAACTATAACTAGCCATCACTCTACCCGTATAACTTCTATTTGCAGAGGCATAAGATATACGGCCGCCTTCTCTGTATTTTGAAGCGCGCATAATTATATTATTGGTTCCGGCTAAATCTCCAAAGGTGTAGTCGTTGGCAGATGTACCCATTGAGAATTCTTGGTTACGTTGCAAATCGTTAATACCGCCCCAATTTCCCCATTGTGGTCTTCCGGTAAACTGCTTGTTCATTTCAATGCCGTTTATAAGTACTTTACCGTTAGCATTATCCAAACCTCTTGGCCTAAAGAATGTTGCACTAAAATCGTATGCAGCAGCACTCAAAAACACATCTCTGGAGGCTTGTAGTAAACCAGAAATGTTGTCGGTTAAACCATCGTCTTCGCTATTTAAATTATCATCAGAAATTGAAATAACAAATAGATCTTTTTTGTCACTTTGATTGTATTCTAAGGTCATGCCACTGATATCAACTGTTTGACCTTCGTTCACAATAATTGGATAACGTTTTGTATCGTATTCTATTTTTTCGACCTTCAAAACTTGTTCGCCCAGTGGAACGTTTTCAGTAAAACTGAATTCTCCTCTTGCGTCTGTGTTAACAGTCTGTCCGGTTTCTTCAATAGTAATAGTTACATCAGGAATTGGTTCTCCTGTAGTTCCATCCAAAACACTTCCTTTAATAACAGTTTGCTGTGCAAAACTTGTTAAAGAAAAGGCTATTCCGAACAGAAAGAGTAAAAAACTTTTTTTCATGCCTAATTTTAAAATTGATAGTTATTGTAGATTAAATATTCGTATTTAGGGCTTGCAAATGTACATTATTTATAATAAATACATACTTTTGGCAAGCAATTTGCTTTGGAAATAACAATAACATAATATAGAGTCACTAGCAATCTCTACTAAAAACTATAATT
Organism: Winogradskyella forsetii; assembly: GCF_013394595.1. Lineage (GTDB taxonomy): Bacteria > Bacteroidota > Bacteroidia > Flavobacteriales > Flavobacteriaceae > Winogradskyella > Winogradskyella forsetii. Next base: position 4,050,918 of record NZ_CP053348.1, on the reverse strand, counting down.
TCGAAATTATACGTTTGCTTAGATTTTTATTTGTCCAATATTAAACTATAAAATTTTACCAATGAAATCATTAAAATTACTAATTATTTTACTTGCCTTAATCAGTGTTTCAAACCTTTCGGCTCAAGAGGAAAAGCGCTATAAAATACATACCGTCGCCTTTTACAATTTAGAGAACCTGTTCGACACCATTAATGATCCTTTAAAATATGATGAAGCGAGTCCAATAATGGAAATGAATGCCAATCGTAGTGAGGTTTACAAGAAAAAAATTAAAAACATGGCTCGGGTAATTGCCAATATCGGTAGCGATTATGCGAATAATTCTCCAGCCGTTATAGGTGTATGTGAAATTGAAAATAGACAAGTATTAGTAGATTTAGTCAATGACCCTTTACTTTTAGGGAAGGATTACGGCATCATACATTTTGATGGGCCAGATAAAAGAAGTATCGATGTGGCATTACTTTATCAAAAAGCACTGTTTAAACCTATAGCAGAAAGTTCTCATGAATTGATGATTTATGACAATATCACGAGGAAAAGAGTTTTTACAAGAGATCAACTTTTGGTAAGTGGTAAATTGGATGGTGATCTCATTCATCTTTTAGTAAACCACTGGCCATCCCGAAGTGGAGGGGAAGCCAGAAGTAGGTCTAAAAGAGTTGGCGCTGCAAAATTGAATAAACGCTTAATCGATTCGTTGCAGTCCATAGATCCTTATGCTAAAATCTTTACTATGGGAGATTTGAATGATGATCCAACAAATGAAAGTGTTAAAGACGTTTTGAAGGCAAAAAAGGAAAAGGAGGATGTAGAATTAAAAGGTATTTACAATCCGTTTGAAAAGATGTTTACTGAAAAAGGTTATGGTACAACAGCATATAGAGATGCATGGAGTTTATTTGATCAAATTATGATGACGCAACCGCTTTTAGAGGATGATTATTCTTCATTTAGATTTTGGAAAGCCGGTATTTATAACAAGGCCTACTTATCTAATAAACGCGGTCGCTATGAAGGTTACCCATTTAGAAGTTTTGCCGATGGTGGTTTTACAGATGGCTTTAGCGATCACTTCCCAGTATATGTTTACTTGATTAAAGAAGTAGAAGAAGATACTGAAGAAGATACTACTAAGGGTTAATTGAATCAACAAAAAATAAAAAGGAGCAAAATAAAATTTGTTTATTGTTTTGATTTCTTGAAATGAAGTAGTACATCTAATGCCAACGAAAAGTAAAATTCTGTTTTTATTCATCCTAAGTTTACAGGTGGTCTGTTCTCAAGAAATAGTCTTGTCACAAAATCTTGATAATACAGTACAACAAGGTTCAGTGACATGTGCTGCAGAAGATATAACCGATAATGTTTACATGAGAGCTTATGATTTAGCTTCCCTTGGATATTCTGAGTTTGAAGTATCCTCTGTTGATTTTGGTATTTTCAACGTTACAAATGATGACGGAAACTATACAGTTGAGGTTATTATATATCAGACTGATACGTTTCCCGGCGGAAATTTAACACAAATTGCTAGTTTAAATGTACCAGTCTCTGATATTGACAATGGGACACTAAAAAATGTACCTATAAGTGCTAGCATTTCGGATAATTTTTTGGTTTTTGCGGTGAGTGCTATAATAACAGGAATAATAGGCAATCAGAATCAACTAAACATTGGAACTAATTCTAGTGGTGAAACCGCACCTGGCTATTATCTTTCTAATAGTTGTGGTTATGACACTCCAACGGTTATATCAACACTTTTTCCGCCTCCTGAACTTCATTTAATTATGCAGGTAACTGGCAGTCCGAGGCTTTCTTTAAATGAAGAGCAAGGTGTGTATGTAAATATTTTTCCAAATCCAACAAACGACTTAATTAGTATTAAGCTTTTAAATTCAGATAGTATTGAAAGTGTATTGCTTTGCAGTTTAACAGGAAAACTTCTTTACGAAGGAAGTGAAAATATGATAAACTTGGTTGATTTTAGAAAAGGACTTTACCTTTTAAAAATTAAAACTATAAATGGTAAAAGCATAGTTAAAAAAATTGTAAAGCAATAAAAAAGGCGCAAATTTTAATTTGCGCCTTTTTTATTAATTAAACCAAAGATTCCAAGGAATCTTGGCTAGTACCAAAATTAAAGCCAAAGTATAAAAAATAGCTAAAAGTTTAAATTTTGGCTTAGAGGTTAATTTCTTTTTATGTTTAGAATAGCCTATAGTCACTAGTGCAACGGCTACGATCATAGTTAGCGGATGCTCTATAATAAGATTTCTTAGTGCTGAATTTTTCATTACTTCTCCCATACCACCAACTTGTTCTATGGTCGAAAAATAATCCTTCATAAAAAACAAAACAATACCAATCAACAATTGAATATGCATGGTAATCAATGCAAACAAAGAGATTCTGAAATCCTTCGCATCAAACTCCTTATCACCAAAAAACTTAATAAGCGCGTTAAAAGTGGCAAGTATTAATACCAAGAGGACTAAATAAGCCCATTTTGAATGTATAAACTGTACAATTTCCATAATTAAAATTTATCTGTGGTTGTAAAAATACACATTAGAACTTTTATGGATCAATATATCTATATTAATTATTTTGTGAAATGAGATATTTTAAAGAATAATACATTCTCTTGAAAATACTTTATAGATAGTAGGCCTCTTCAATATTTAAGGAGTATTGGCCCAAATTTTTTAGGATATTTATTAATTCTGCAAACCTCGTGTAAAGTTAACTATACATGAACTATACAGTCTTTGTTTTTGAGCTATTTTCCCAGTTATTGCTCATTCTTATGTCTATATTTGAGGGCGTTCAACAATCTCTAAACTAACTATTTAATCTATTATTATGTGTTTACAAGACAATGGCCTAAGTTTTAAAATAATTATAATATTTTGTATTTCTACCTTGTCAACGGCAGTACATGCGCAATTAGGTTTTTGTTCAGGAAATTCTGGGGATGCTATTTTTTCTGAAGATTTTGGAGCGGGAACGGAAAATTCAATGTTACCAGACGGAACAACAACCTATTCATATATAAATGGGTTTCCTGACGATGGTTTTTATACCGTTTCTAGCGGATCTTTTGGCAATCCTTTTGATTGGCATGCGGTAGAGGATCATACACCTAATGATACAGATGGAAAGTTCCTTATAGTAAATGCAGGTGTTACGGCAGGTGAGTTTTATAGAACCACAGTGTCTGGATTATGCGAAACAACCACTTATGAGTTTTCTGCCTGGTTATTTAATTTAATAAAAATTCCAGGGTTTTGCTCTAATCAAGGCATAGAAATTCCCTTAAATGTAAGATTCCAAATATGGGATAGTACAGATACTAATTTATTGGCAAGCGGAAATACAGGCGACGTTTTTGGCACGGTTGAGCCAACATGGGGAGAATATGGATTGGTATTTCAAACTTTGGCGAACCAAGATACCGTAATTCTTAAAATGATTAATAATGGACAAGGTGGTTGTGGTAATGATTTAGCCATTGATGACATTGAGTTTAAAACTTGTGGAGACACGGTTATAGTCACTGATGACATCGATAATACGGTGGTTACAATTTGTGAAAGTGATACACCTTATTCAACAACGTTAACAGCTACTCCAGATTTTGCGGTTTTCAGTTCTCATTTTTATCAATGGCAAGAAAGTATAGATGGTAATAGCTGGACAGATATCGCTGGCGAAACCAATCAAATACTTAATATTTCAGCTTCTACTTCAAAATTTTACAGAACAAAGGTCGCTGAAGTAGCGGTTAATCTAACCAATGATCAATGTCTATTGTTATCTGACGAATTTCAAATTGATGTGAATGCTGATCCAAATGCCCCTGTAAATAATGGAGATGTTCCTTTTAACTGTAACTCTAATGAAGCGGTCTTGTCAGTAAATGTACCAACAGGTGTTACTGTGAATTGGTATGATTCTTTAACAGGAGGAATCCTTTTACAAGCTAATGCCCTAACCTATACCGCAACTACAGCAGGTATATATTATGCTGAAGCTATTAATAATATTACAGGTTGTGTGTCTTCAACAAGAACTGCCGTAACTGCAATTCCGTTATTTCCATTAGTACCTGTTAGTGATGGAGATGTGGATTATAATTGTACCCTAAATCAAGCTATTTTAACTGTTACTTCTGCCTCAGGTACAACGGTTAATTGGTACGATGCGGCCTCGGGAGGTAATCTCTTGTTGGCTAATAATCTTAGTTATACGGCTATAGAAGAAGGTACATTTTATGCCGAAACAGTTGATACGAGTACGGGATGTATTTCTAATTCTAGAACAGCTGTTAGTACGAGTATTTTTGTACCAGACACGCCAGTAAGCGATGGAGATGTTAGTTTTGATTGTGCTTTAAATGCGGCTGTTTTGTCGGTTAGTGTTTCAACAGGAATAACTGTAAATTGGTATGACTCACAAACGGATGGCATTCTATTACTAGCCGATAGTACAAGCTATTCTGCGAACAATCAAACAACCTATTATGCTGAAGCCGTTGATGACATTACAGGATGTGCTTCATTGTCTAGAACCGCAGTTAGTGTATCAGGAAATTCAGGATTGGAAAATTGTTTTATACCTCAAGGCATATCTCCAGGAGTATCTCCTGGTCAGAATGATAATTTTGATTTAAGCAATTTTGCCGTTACGCAATTACAAATCTATAATAGATATGGAACGTTAATATATTCCAAAAACGATTACAGCAATGAGTGGGAAGGACAAACTAATGATGGAGGTGAAGTACCAGTAGGGACTTATTTTTACACCATGATTTATGAAGGTGGTTCTAAAAATCGCAGTGGTTGGGTATACGTTAATAAATAATAAAACAACTATTCCAAAAGGCCTATGAGAATCTTTTTATTCTGAAATCGTAATTTTATGTTTCAGCTCATTGCCAAGTTCATCCATCACTGTAATCAAGTGCTCCCCTGAAGATGGTAAAACAGCCATATCATGAATGTCTTTTGTGCTGCCAACAAACTGGTTATCAATGTACCAATAAAGTTCTAGTTCAGGTTTTGAATGTGCTACTTTTAAAATGAGATCGTTGGTATTGCCGTCAAAATCCTTAGGCAAGAAAATGGTGCTTTGCTGGTTAGGATATATAAATTCCATCGAAATTCCCGATGATTCTGTGCAATCGTTTCGATATGGTGGCAATGGTTTGTAAAATGGATTTTTATTTTTGAAATAGTACGCTTGCAACGGCGGAAGTATAAACCAAGCCTTGTTATTAATATTTGAAACGGGTTCGCAGGAAGAATTCACTTGAAACTGTTCTGATAAATCCAGATGCACCAATCTATGAAACGGACAAGGTTCGGTTTTCTTTCCACTTGCTTGAATGAATCTCAATTCCATATCATCGCAAATCGCAGACGCTCTGTAGCCACTTTTTTTGCAAATATCCACTTCTAGCATTTCATCATATGGTGGATTAAACCAGGTGCTTTTTGGTAGTAAATCGAACACATCAAAAAGAATTGGTGCAGCAGTTTGCACACCGACCAAACCAGGTCGTCCTTCGCCATCAGCATTGCCAACCCAAACACCAACCACATAATCTTTGGTAGTACCAATGGCCCAAGCATCCCTGAATCCAAAACTTGTGCCTGTTTTCCATGCGATGTCTTGTGAAGAATCGTAATATTCCCAACTTTCGTCGCTTTCTGGTCGGTTCACTTGCTTCATGCTTTCAAACGTGAGAAAGATGGAAGCCGCATCAAAAACTTCTTTTTCATTTTTAAGCTGTCCAAAGTCTACTGTATTTTCGTAAATGAAGGTTGGTTGCAAAAATTCATCCGTAAAATATTTACTAGAATTATCATTAAAATGGTTTAAGGTCGAAGCCATAGCGGCATAACTTTTACACAAATCCCAAAGGTTGCTTTCCGCGCCACCAAGCACCAAAGACAAACCATAATGATTGGCATTGTATTTTAAATCTTTAAGTTGAAGCTGTTTTAAATAGTGATAAAAGCGGTCTAACCCAAACTCTTGAAGCATTCTTACGGCAGGCACATTTAATGAACGCGATAAAGCTTCATTCGCAAATACGGCGCCATCGTAAGTCTGGTTATAGTTTTCAGGTTGGTAACTTCCAAATTGTGTAGGCACATCAGCAACCAAAGTATTCGGTAGTAAATCACCAGCATCTAACATAGCGGCATATAAAAACGGTTTTAAAATACTACCTGTGCTTCTGGGTTTATCGACAATATCTACACTTTTTTGATGCGCATTATCTGTAGGTGAATTGCCAATATACGTTAGAACCTGTCTTGTTTTTACATCTAATACTAAAACAGAAAGATTATAGATTTCATTTTGTTTTAAGCGATTGTAATGTTGTTTAACAATGTGATTGGTTTGCTCCTGGAGTGCCATTTTAATGGTTGTTTTAATACGCTGTCCTCTATGGTTTTTCGCTACTTTTTGAAGTAAATGTGGTGCGATTTGAGGTAATGGATAAGGTTTTTGTGGTAAACTTTCCGCAATGGATAACTCATAGGTTAAGTCGTCAATTGTACCATTTTCATAAAGCTTTTTTAGAAGCCTATTTCGTTTATCCAACAATCGTTTTTGATTTTTTCCAGGATAAATTAAACTTGGTGCATTTGGTAAAACGGCTAAAGTGGCGCTTTCCGCCCAAGATAAATTAGCAGCATTTCTATTGAAATAGCGCCAAGATGCCGCATCAATGCCAACAACATTTCCTCCAAATGGCGCATGACTGGAATACAAGGTTAATATCTCGTCTTTGGACAACCGGAATTCTAAACGTGTCGCTAAAATCAGTTCTTTCACTTTTTCAAAATAAGTTCGCGATTGCCCTTTTCTGGACAATCGAATCACTTGTTGCGTTAATGTACTTCCGCCTCGTTTTACAGCACCAGAACTTAAATTATCTTTTACAGCTTTAAAGATTGAAACCGGATTAAAGCCTGGATGTTTGTAGAAATATTCATCTTCAAATTGAAGAATACAGGTTTTAAATTTTTTAGGCACACTGTCACTGACAGGAAAACGCCATTGCCCATCTTCTGCAATTAATGCTCCTAATAATTCATCAGATTGACTTGTGATAACTGTGGCCGTTGGATCTTTGAATAAGTGTTGTGGTAAGCAAAAATAATAAGCGATTAGTAGGATAAAAATCACTAAAGATTTTATCTTATGACGCTTAAAATATCCAATTAGCCTATACATAAACTATACAAAAGGGGTTTTTAACACTTTTTATGGAAAAGTAAATTTTATTACACAAAGTAATCTATATATTTATACGTGAGAAAACCCTACTTAAATCTTAAAATAGTCATAATATTTTGCATTTTTTTGCTTTCAAAAGAGATGCATGCGCAATTAGGTTTCTGTCAAGGAAATTCTGGAGATCCAATATTTACAGAAACTTTTGGTACTGGAACGCAAAACACATCCTTGCCAGCCGGAACCACCACATACAATTACGCCAATAATCAAAATCCAGAAGATGGGTTTTATACCGTTTCAAGTACCTCCAACTATTTCGATTGGTTTAATATTAACGACCACACTCCAAATGATTCCAATGGTAGAATGCTTATCGTGAATTCTAGTTTTTCAGATGGAGAGTTTTATAAAACAACGATAAATGGCCTTTGCGAAAACACCACTTACGAATTTTCGTCGTGGCTGATTAATTTAACACCTCCAAATGGGTTTTGTGGCGCTGGAGCCATTCCTATTAACGTCAGTTTCGAAATTTGGGACAATACGGATACTCTACAGTTAGCTTCGGGTACAACAGGAAATATTTTTGGAACAACCGCCACAGCATGGAATCAATATGCTTTGGTATTTCAGACGGTCGGGCAAACCTCTGTAATCCTAAAAATGATTAACAATGCTGATGGTGGTTGTGGTAATGACCTGGCTATTGATGATATTGTTTTCAAAACTTGCGGTGATTTAATTGGTACTGCAGACAGTAATACTAATGATTCAGTAGAGATATGTAGTACACAAACGCCTTATTCAGATACGATTACAGCGATACCAGATTTTACAGTGTTTAATAATCATTTTTATCAATGGCAAGAAAGCTCAGATGGCGTAAATTGGTCTGATGTTGCTGGTGAAAATAATGTCTCAATTTCGATTTCTGGAATTACAACCACAACATATTACAGAGCAAAAGTTGCTGAGTTTGCAGCCAACTTAGATAACTCGGATTGTCTAACATTTTCAGATACGTATCAAATTCTCGTTAGCCCAAGTCCTGTTGCACCTATTAGTGATGGTGACGTTAACTTTAATTGTAATTCTAACCAAGCTATATTATCTGTTACAGCTATGAGCGGAATAACAGTTAATTGGTATGACGCAGCTGTTGGTGGCGTTTTATTACAATCCGATTCTGAAACTTATACGACAGCTACTACAGGAACCTTTTATGCCGAAGCTGTTGATGACGTTTCAGGATGTATATCTACAACAAGAGTAGCGGTTAGTGCTTCTGCAGTTGCTTTTCCTGATGCTCCAATGAGCAATGGTGATGTTAATTTTAATTGCACGACTTCGGAAGCAACTTTATCGGTCACAGTGCCAAATGGTATTACAGTGAATTGGTATGATATGGCTACCGGAGGAATTTTGTTAGAAGCAGATAGTCCTTCATTTGTTGCAACAGCTGAAGGCGTTTATTACGCAGAGGCTGTCAATGCAACAACAGGATGTAGTTCGGTTACAAGAACTGCGCTTACGACATCGATTGTTTTACCTGATGCACCTATTAGTGATGGAGATGTTAATTTAGATTGTGATACAAATGAAGCTACAGTTTCTGTAACGGTTCCTAATGGCATTAGTGTAGATTGGTTTGATGCTCTAAATGCAGGTGTTTTATTGTCTTCTAATAGCACTACACTAATCGTAAATTCGCCAGGGACGTATTATGCTGAAGCGAAAGATCCAATTACGGGTTGTATTTCTGCAACAAGAGTTGCCGTAAATGTAAATATTTTGACTCCAGATGACGCTTCTTTTATTGTAACACCTACTTGTGATGGGGCCAGTGTAAATATTACAGGAACTATAGGTGGTACTTTTATATTAAACCCTACTCCTACGGATGGAACAATTATAGATGCTGCAACTGGTGAAGTAACAAACGGAACAAGTGGTGAGAGCTATACTATAGAATATTCAACACTAGGGACCTGTTCTTCAACTAGTGAAGAAACATTTAGTGTTTTACTCGAAGACGATGCGTCGTTTACTATATCGCCAACATGTGATGGTGCTGTATCAACAGTAACTGGATTAACTGGCGGAACGTTTTCATTTGATCCCGTTCCAACTGATGGCGCTTTTATAGATGCAACCACAGGTCTTATAACTGGTGGTGTTCCAGATGCTATTTATACAGTTGTATATGCAACTAATGGTGATTGTCCATCAATGAGTACACAAACAATTACCATACCTTCAGAGTTTGAGTTAATTACACCCACACCCCTAGAAGTCTGTGACGACGGCACACCGGACGGTATAACAGAGCTGGATTTAAGCCTAAAGAACGCCGAGATAACAGGAAGCAATCCAAACTATTCGGTCAGCTATTATGAATCCATAGCAGATCTGCAATCCGGAGCAGATCCGTTACCGACTTTATATACCAATACGAGCAACGGTCAAATTATTATTGCCTATGTCGAGGACATCAACACAGGCTGCTTTGATACCACGACCTTAGAGTTGCTCGTGCAGCAAGCACCCGTGGCAAATACCCCAACACCTTTAGACTTCTGCGATCCGGATAGTGATGGCTTTGGGACTTTTGACCTGACCAGTAAGGACGATGAGATAACGGGAGGCGATACCACCTTAACGGTAAGCTATCACGAAACGATGGCAGATGCGCAGAACAATGTCAATCCGGTACCCAGCCCTTACAATAATATCGTATTGGGTTCCCAAACGCTCTATGCACGGGTTGAAAGTTCCACCATAGCTACAGATTGCGATACCATAGTCACCTTACAGATCAATGTCAACCCAACGCCCCAGTTGGGCGCAGTGGCACCGGAACCTTTGGAGATCTGCGATGATATCTCGGCAGATGGCTTTGGGCAATTCGACCTTACCAGTAAAATACCAGAAATTCTAGAGAACCTAGCGGACCCAACATTATATACCGTAACATTTTATGTCAATGAAACCGATGCGGCAGACGCTTTAAGTCCCATAAACAATGCAACCAATTATACCAATAGTGATGATTTCAACCAAGTTGTTTGGGTCCGGGTGGAAGATATGATGAGTGGATGTTATAAGTTGACCACTTTAGAATTGATTGTTAATCCAATACCTGTTTTGGTCCAGGCCGTGCCGTTGGAGCTATGTGACGATAATAACCCAGGTGACCAGGAGGAAGCCTTTACGCTCGAAGATGCAGCGGACGACATATTGAACGGACAATCAGGAATCGGTTTGGCCTTTTTTGAGACCCAAGCGGATCTGGACGCCAATACCGATCCAATTTCCAGTCCATATACCAATATCGAAAACCCACAAACCGTATTTGTAAAGGCAACGAACAATGCTACAGGTTGTGTTAATACATCATTATTGACATTGCGAGTTAGACCGATTCCATCGCCATTAGCTCCAATGGATTTAGAGGTCTGTGATGATGATGCGGACGGATTTACAGAATTTGATTTAGAAGAAAGAACTACAGAAATTATAGGTGGCGAACTGGATATTGACATAACCTACCATGAAACCCTGGAAGATGCCAATACAGGCAGCAATGCATTTGCAAGCCCGTATACCAATATTGTCATCAACGAACAGACCATATATGTCAGGGCGACCAATACGGTCACGGGCTGTTATGATATTTCCAGGACACTGACCATTCGGGTTTTGGATATTCCACAAGTGCCAACAACCATAGAACCGTTTATTATTTGTGATATGGACTCCAATGGTTTTACACAGTTTGATCTGACCACAAAAAACTCAGAGATCATAGGAGCCCAGACCGATGTAACTATAACCTATCATGTGTCCGAAGCGGACGCGTTATCAGGAAACAGTCCCATATCAACACCGGGAAGTTATACGAATTCAAGTAATCCACAGACTATTTTTGTACGGTTGGAAAATGACAATAATGATTGTTTCGATATAGGATCATTTGAAATCAGCGTTGCCTTACCGCCAGAAGCTATACAACCAGCTCCATTGGAAATATGTGATGACGAAACCGCAGATGAAATTACCGTTTTTGACCTGACCATGAAGAACGATGAGGTCACAGGTGGAGAAGCAAGCTGGAGTGTTGCCTATTACGAAACTTTGGCCAATGCACAGGATGAAGTTGATGCGGTCAATGCAGAAGCCTACACCAATACGGCAATCGGTACAGCAGAAGCCAACCCTCAAACATTGGTAGCAGTCGTTACCGATACGGACACCGGTTGCACGGATATGGTAACCTTGACGATAAGGGTTTTACCGAACCCAACACCAACGGCCAGCGATTTGTTGCCCAACATAGAACGCTGTTACGAAGAAAACACGGGAGACGGCGAGGAAGAATTTGACCTCACGGAAAACGAAGACCTGATCCGCAACGGTGAGAACGGTGTGACCATAACCTATCACGAGACAGAGGACGCTGCCAACGCGGGCACGGACGCAATCCCAGACCCAACACAGTACACCAATACAGGGACACCAACGCAGGAGATCTATGTAAGGATGACCAAGGACGCCACGGGCTGTTATGCCCTGGTGGACTTTACCATCGAGGTGAACCCGTTGCCAGAGGTGGTCGCTGTGACGGACTTCATCCAATGCGAGCTCTTTACCGACGGCACCGACACTTTTGACCTTGGCACCAAGGACGCCGAAGTGCTGAACGGACAGGACGAGGCCCAGTTTACGGTCAGTTACCATGACAACCTAACGGATGCGGAAGAAGGGATGAACGGCCTTGTGAGCCCGTACACCAATACGGCGAACCCGCAACAGATATTCGTGACCATCACCAACAACGGGACGGGCTGTTCCATCAGCACCCAGAGCTTCAACATCGAGGTACAGGAGGCCGCACAGGCCAATCCGGATATGGACCCGATCCTTTTTGAGCTTTGTGACGATGAAATGGAGACCGATGGCAACCCGGTTAATGACAGCACCCAGTTCGACCTGACGAACATGGACACAGAGGTATTGGACGGACAGGACCCGTTGAACTACATCGTGACCTACTATGCCACCCAAGAAGATGCGGACGACAAGGTGAACCCATTGCCGACCTTATACGAAAATGTAACAAACCCACAGGTGATCTATGCAAGGGTGGACAACGACACGCCAGATGCGGTCACGGACGCGGACACTTCGATCTGTTATGCCCTGGCAGCGCTCACCCTACAGGTGAACCCGTTACCGGAGTTCGACCTGGATGAGAGCTATACCCTGTGCGTAAACACGGACGGGAGCGAAATACTGGACCCATTGGTCATAGACACGGGCCTATCGGCAACGGACTATGGTTTTGTGTGGCGCTATGAGGGCGTAGAGATAACGGGCGAGACAGGGCCGAGCATCATGCCGACCCAAGGCGGAAGCTATAGCGTGCTGGTTACCGATATAAGCACGTCCACGGCGACCAACTGTACAAATGAGGATACCACGGAAGTCATGGAAAGCGAACCGCCGAGCATAACGGTGAACGTGCTGACACAGAATTTTGCGGAGAGCCACGTTCTGGAAGTGGTGCCAGGAGATGAAATAGGGGACTATGAATACAGCCTGGACAACGGCCCATGGCAGGACGGGACCCTGTTTACGGACGTGTCACCTGGCCAGCACCATATCACGGCAAGGGACAGGAACGGCTGTGGGACAACGACCGAACCGGCATTTATAATCGATTACCCGCTGTACTTTACGCCCAACGGAGACGGCCAAAATGAAACTTGGAACATAGAAAGTATTGGAAGCAGCGCAAAAATTTACATATTTGACCGTTACGGAAAACTTCTGAAACAAATTAGTCCAGATGGGACTGGCTGGGACGGCACCTACAATGGCAGTGCTATGCCAACCAATGGCTATTGGTTTACGGTAGAGTACGACGAGCCTTTGACAGGGGAACGTAAAGAATTTAGAGCCCATTTTACTTTGAAACGGTAAAATTTTTATTCTAATGTAAATTCATACTCGCGTTCCACTTTACATATTCTTACATTGTACCAATTGTACCATTGTTCACGTCCTTTTTGTTGCGCGAATAAATGCGCTGTATTCGCTTTCCAGTTTTTTATGGCTTCCAAACTTTCCCAATAACTTATTGTAATTCCGACCTCGTTTCGGGCAGAATCCATTCCTAAATAACCTTTTTGTTGTTTGGCTAGATTTTCCATTTTTTCCGCCATTACTAAGTAGCCTTTAATATCTGTTGCCTGAGTTGAGGTAAAAATTACGGCGTAATAGGGTTTAAAGTTATTCATATTTATTTCCCACGAAAGTGGGAATCTCATTTTGTTATTATTATCCTGCAAGGTTTTTCCAATCCTGTGCTATTCATATTTAAAAAAGACCTGCAAGGTTTTCACTTCGGCTTTCTACCTGTTCGGCAGACAGGCGCTCAACTATCATAAAAACCATGGAGGTCAGGAATGCAGACCTTTCAGATTTCTAAAACCTGAAAGGTCTTTTTTTATGTTAACAGCCACTAGGCATATCAAATTCTATTATTTTTTCAGTGATATTATCTTCAAAATCCGTCAATATAATTTTTAAGAACACACGATTTGTCGATACGCCAACAGGATGATCTTTTAGGTTTTCAATAGTTTTAAAATAGTTTAGCCAATCTTCGCCACATTGCTCAATCACTTCTGTTTTTAATTCTTCAACAGAAGTTGTGATAAATTTTTTCCAGTCATTTTCAGTATAAGCTAATGTTTCAAAAGTGTTGGATGTAATTTGTTTTAATGGTTTCCATTCCGAATCAAAACTTTTCCAATCTTTTGCATCACATTGCGCATCTGCACTCATAAAGGAAATGCTATTTTCATAACGTTGAAAAATACTTACATGTTTATAATCACTATCAACGAGAACGATTTCTTTTCTTTCTGGCGAAGCACCTAAATCCACATTGATTTTTGCGGAATCTTGTTGTTTTAAATTGTGGGTTCTTTTATAATCACTAGTGGCCAAATTCTTTATTTCAACATTCAATTTATCCAAATCCAATCGTATGGTTTTAGAAATTTTTGATGAAGATAAATAGCCGTTAAAGACATAACCAATATGGTTTCGGGTTTCTACTTTTACCCATTCGCCACTTACTTTCTTCCCACCATCGAGGACGACGAGTTTAATATCTGTTTCTTCCAATACACCAATGGCTTCTGCATAGGCTAACTTAGTCAATAGTTTTCCATTGACATCGGGTTGGTCTCTAAGTGATAATCCACTTTCGGCGGCGACATATGCATATTGTTGTGCACAAAGTATCGCGACATTCATTACTAATCCTACTGCTAAAATTTTTTTCAAAAAGTTCATAATTTTTAAATTTTTTATCCTGAATTGATTTCAGGAACGTTAAACATTTTAGCGGTTTGTTTTCTAGGATTCTTGTCTGTCCTGCCTTGCCGGCAGGCAGGCGACCGACAAGTTTTAGTTTGTTTATGCTGAACTCCTGTCTGCCGACAGGCAGGTGTTTCAGTATCTGGTTTTTATTTTTTCATTTATATATTTAAATAACTTTGGGAATTCATCTTTAAAGTATGTCTCGTCCATTTTACCATCGTAATCATTAGCTCCATATTCTCTTTTTTGACCTTGAAGGTATTGATGTGGAATTTAGACCTGTCAGGTTTCAAAAACCAGACAGGTCTTGGACCAGTAATTCGTCCTCGTATTACAGTTTTGGTTCATAAGATTCCTGCTTTCCTGTCTGCTGACAGGCAGGCGCAGGAATTTGGCTATTTCTCAACAGTAATCCATTCCCCTTTATTCCGCACCAAGTAATCATTGTCGTACATCGCTTCGGCTTGCGAACCTGGTAAATAATACGTGCCTAAGTAAGATGCGTTCAATAAGACGGTAAACGTTTTGGTGCCATGTTTTCCTTTCGGATTCATATCGAAATAGAAATTCACGCGGTCATCCCTAATGTCAGTGTATCTTGCTTGACTTACTGTGGTATCGCCAAAAGCGGTAAATCTAGTGTTCACAATATCCCAACCTGAAGGGAAAATTTGGGTCAAAGCCACGTCGTGTACATAATCTCGTGTCAAGTTTGAAATACTAACTGTTGCCACAAAATCTTGACCTTGTTGTAGTTTAGTTACATCGATTTTGTTGCCTTGTAAATCTTTAAAGCTTGTTGAAATAGTAAAGCCACGTTGTTCGGCTAGTTCTTCACCTAATTTCAATTTTCCGGAACTTACAACTCTCACATAGACCAAATTGTCCTTTGCATTAGTCACTGTAAGTTGATTAGTGCCATCATTAATAGGAATACTGCGTTGTGAGATCGCGTTTTTAGTATCTATGCTTTCTGATTTTCCATTAATACTATAAGTCAGTTTTAAATCTTTTCCACCATTTTTAATAACCATTTTTCCCATGGCCAATAAACTATAGGCTGTGGTCTGCGTGCTCATCCATTGATCGCTCGATAAATCCTTGGCAATGGATTTCGCCAAATCCCTGGCTTTAGGATTTCCTGTAATGATCATAGTTTCTAAAGCCATAGCTCTATTTCTATCCACCGAACCGTAAGTGTAATAATTGGATTTTGGTGGTTTGAAATCAATATTAGCCGTATTGGAAATAGCATCACTGGCTTCTTTTTGTCCTGCTAAGGCATAAGCTGCTGCTAATCGCCATTTGGCTTCGTTTGAGATTTCATCAAACTCTCTCAATCTGTTCATGCTTGCTAAATCTGGACTTCCTGCTAAGGCCAACGTATATAAACGATACGCTTGTGCTAAATCGGAATGATAGATTCTATAGCTTGGTCTCCAATTTCGAGCAGCTTGTTTTTGGTAGGCTATCCAGTTGCTTTTGAAAGTTAATGGTAATACAAAGCCTTTTTTCTCGGCTTCAATCATAAAATGACCAGCGTAACTTGTGCTCCAATCGTTGGCCGTGTTTTCTCCCATCCAATAGCTCATGCCGCCATTTGCTTGTTGGAAATTACCCAAACGTTTTATACCACTTTCAATATTACTTTGAAGCTCTTTCTTCTTTTTGGCTGTCAAATCAAAAATATCAGCTAAGTACAATTGAGGAAACACACCTGAGATGGTTTGCTCTAAACAACCATGAGGATAGCGAATTAAATATTGCAATCGTCGTGTGAAATCCATTGGAGGCAAGGTTGAAAATTCTACGGTTGCTGAATTTGTTCCTGAAACACCAAAGGTGGTAACATTTATGGTTTGTTCAGCATTCGCTTCCAATTCATGGTCGATAACTTTTGATGCAAAAGGATTAGGGTTCTCGACATCAATCTCTACTTTGTAGATTGATTTTTCACCATGTCCTGTGGCAATGACTTCAACCGTGTTGATGCCTTTTGCTTTGGTAACATCCAATTCAAAATAGACCATTTTTTCATCTGGTTTATCGAATTTAAGTGATTGTGACGATTCGCCTTTAACGGTAATACCATCACTTAATTTTAAAGATAGGTTGACGTTTTTCACTTTATTTTCCATGGCAAAAACGGTAACAGGTAGCGTTACTTTTTCGCCAGGACTCAATTTACGAGGTAACGTTGCCAAAACCATCAATGGTTGTTTAACCTGAACCGATTTATCCGTACTTCCATAAGCTTCTGTTGCATTGTTACCAGCAACGACCATCGCTCTAACCGCTCCTATATAATTTGGCATTTTAAGCTGATGTGTTTTCGTTTTCCCTTTGTCCAGCAGGAAAGGTCCTAAATAAGTGACAACAGGTTTAAAACGATTCGCTTTTTTGTTTTTTCCGCCAGTAGCACTTCCATCACCACCAATGGCAAAAACTTGGTCAATACTGCCAGAATAAGCGCCAACAACATCATCAAAAATATCCCAGGTTTTTACGCCTAAAGCTTCACGTGCATAAAAACTATCCCAAGCATTCGGTGTTTTAAAACGTGTTAAATCCAATAAGCCTTCTTCAACAACCGCAATGGTATAGGTCATCGCTTTATTGTTTTTTTCAGACACTTTTATCTCGTAAGATTGCTCTGGACGAATCACATCTGGCATACTGATTTGTGGTTCTAATTTTGTTGAAGGATCTTCAACCATCATAGGAATAACGCCATATAAACGAATCGGCAAATCGTTGGAGGTAATGGCATGCGGTTGCAATAACGAAATATTGATGAATACGTTTGGTGCCATTTCAGCGGTTACAGGAATATCGATGGTTGTTTCGCCAGGAACAGTTTTTACCCATTGATGCTGCAACACTTCGGACCCATTTTCAATACTGACTAAAGCGCGACCTTCAGACCCAGAAGGGAAGGTTAATTTTGCGGTGTCGCCCACATTATAATTTTCCTTATCAGTTGAAAAGACCAACATTTTGGCGGCTTCCTTGTCGCCCGAAGGATTCGTGGACCACCAATTTTTATAGAAATAAGCCGTTCTTCCTGTGGCATGGCCGCTAACAGGATCCACAACTCTAATTAAATAACGTCCACGTTCCTCTTCAGGGATTTTTAGTTTGAAATTCGCTTTTCCATTCGCATCTGTATTCACGGAAAACGTCTGTACAGGTCTATGGTAATTACTCGACACATAACTGGCTAAATCGTCATATGAGGAATTCCACCACCAGCGCCACTCCACTTTATAAACTTTCACTTCTAGATTCTCTCGTTGAATGGGTTTGCCTTCTGCAGTTACAGTAGCAATATCGAAGGTGTGATTTTCATCTGTAAAATACGAACCATAATTATTGCCTTTTGGTGATTGTAAGCCCACAAAACTTTCATAAGGTGCGTAAGGCATTGAAAAAGCATCCAATGAAAAATCGCCTCCATTTTCAAAGGCCCTTACTAAAAATTGAGCGGTTAACATGCCTGGTGCATTTTTACCAATATTCAATTTTTGGTTGATTTTGGCATTTCCATTGGCATCTAAATTACCTTTAAATACATTGGTTTCTTCAGAATTGAATTTTCGGGTTGGATCATTGAACACGTAATCTTTATAACCTTTAAAACTGGTATTGGTTGAGGTGAATTTTGCTTTTATTTCAGCTTTTAAGTTTTTGGCTGGTGCGCCGTGTAACCAAGTGACATTTAAGTCGCCTTGAAGTGGTTTATTGTTGCTTAGAATCTCATCTTCAAAATCAATTTTAATTTTTAGACGGTTTGGTTTTACAGTTTCAATTTTTAAACTTTTAGAAAATGTAGCGCCACCAACAGAAACCTTAGCGTTGTAGTTTCCAGTTTTATAATCAGTTGAGGTGTTTACCGTGAAATCATAGAAATTATTTAGATTGTCCGTGGAGACTTTTCTGTACACCAATTTGCCAACAGGATCTGTGATTTCCAATTTCACAGGATGGCGTTTTGGTAATTTGTTGGCCTTATCATTCAACATAAATGTTAAAAACAAACTATCTCCTGGTCGCCAAACACCACGCTCTGCATAAATATAACCTTTGAGTCCACGTTGTAAGCGGCTTCCGGATACATCAAATTTGCTCAGGGATAACGAATTACCATCTTGTAATTTTACATAACTGACATTACTACCTTTGGTGGCAATGGCAAATGCAGCTCGATTTTTTGCATCGATTTTTATAATCCCTTCTTTGTTGGTGATACCATCTGCCAATTCTTGTTGTTGGTAATTGTATAATGTGATTTTTGTGCCACTTTCTGGACTCGTTGTAAGAATATTGGTTACAGCGAATAAATAATTGTTATCGCTGCCTTGCTTGGCAATAACGCCAAGGTCTGAGCTGATTAGATTTTGCGAAACCACTCGGTTTCCGTAATTAAAATAAGAGTCTGTACAAGGATTGTCTCGATCTCTCCAACGGTAATTGGTGTTTCTGTAGCTGTAATTTAGATTATCCCAATAGCGCTCTTCTTGTAAGTTTTCTTCTTCTTCAGTTAGCTCCTCTGCGGCTAAATAATCGTCACCATAATAATTATCATAATAGTCGTCGTCTTCAATAGTTGTGGTTTCAGCATTCGAAGCGCAATCGTATAATGAATAACTTTTTTTGAAGCTCAATTCCACTCTGTAAATCGCTCCAGGATCTGCTTTTAGATAATTTGATAGATCAATACTATAAGCTTTCCACTTTCCAGTATTTTGATTTTCTTCTTGAATCAAAGTGATGGTCTCTTTGGCGATACGTCTTCCTACTTTTTTGATGGCGTATTGATCGCCACTATTAATATTGTAATCTTGTAAAAATTGAAGCACATTATCATCAAATATCTTAATGATTCTCACATCAACCTTACTGAGGTTTACTGCTTCGAAATTGAATTTTAAGTTTTTTGAATTTGGAAGAATACTGCCGTTGCTGATGAGTCTGACTTCAGGTTTTAATTCTTCAAAAGTCAGGATTTCTGAAAACGGTTTTTTCAACTTGAAACCATCGGTGTTTTTGATGCCTTTAAACACATCGACTTGAATGCCTCCAACTAATTTAGTGTCTGGATACACACGTAAAACATTACCATCCACAATATATTTAGGATTTTTCACCCCTTGAAGTGATACCAATCCGGCGAAATTTTGCTGCTTTACTAAGGGGTCTGAAAAGTTAAGTGATAAAAATTGCTCAGGACTTTGAACGACTTCGGTATTTACAATAGTAAAGTTGTTTTTTCCTGGAATAGTGATAAAATTCTCGCCTTTAGTATCTGCTTGTATTGCTTCGCCATCCCATTCGATATCAATTTTACTGTCCTCAACCATTCTATTGATACTATCGATTTTAAACTCGAAGAATTTTGAATTTTCATTAGCTTCATTCCACACTAAACTTAAAGATTTTGAATTTTGCGAGGCAGACACTAATTTTTTGGCATTGGCTAAGGATATGACATCGGCAGATCGTAATTGGGCAAATATGTATTGCCATTCTTTACTATACGATTGTAAATTTTGAGTGGTAATATTGAAACTTGGCGTAATGGTTTTGAATTGAAAGGTGTAATCTTCAAATTCCTTTGGAATACTTTTGTAAATTTCGCTCAACTTAACGCTTACGGTATATTCTGTTGCTGGTTCTAGGTTTTCATCTGGTGTGAAAAGCAGCGTATGATTGTTCATGGCCTTTAATTGCCCTTGAACATGAGGTGTTATTTTTATAAATTCCGTTGGTAAGGTTTTGTCTATTTCCCATCCATTTACTGTATCTGAAAGACTAATTTTTATAGGGTCTGCAACAGACACCAAGCCCGAAGTGGTGTAACTAATATAATCTCTATACTTAAAAATATTATCGGTTTTTACGGGTTTGTCCTTACAAGAAAATGCAAAAATTAAAATAAAGAGTAGGAAGAGGTGCTGTCTGAAATTCATGGTGCTGATGGCTTTAAAAGTAAAACTTCGATTAAAAGGATGGGTAGGTGCATTCTTGTTAAATAAGTACGGGAATTTTAAAAGGTTTAGACTTTTGCTTGTTGTTAAATTGTTCTTAAAGTTAAGAATTATGCTTAAATGAGTTAAGGAAATTAGGATTGTTTTATTAACGGAAATATGGATTTTAATATTTCAATCGGAATGGGTTATTTAAAACCTACGGTTAGAATTTTTTTGTATTGACTCATCATTTAAACGCTTCCAGAGAAGGGAAACTATAACGAAGATGATTTATGGAAAGCTATTATTATTTCTAATAGTTTTTAAATCTCTTCTAGACTCAAAAGCTACATTCAATACAGGTATTTATGATACCTAAAAGAAATTCTTGTAATAGATTAGTTTAAAGCCGTTACATAAAAGTAACGGCTTTTGTAGGTGTTATATTTACTATAAATTCATTTTTATTGGTAGTTTAAAAATTGATTATACACTCGTCCATAATCAAAAATCGACACTACTTTTTCGTTATTACAAAAGGCTTGTTAAAAATCTTGTTTTAAAAATCATTACTACAAGCATTACAAGTTGGAATGTTTCTTTTTAGGGACTTAATTGATAAGTTTACTTTATGTTTCATTCTACATCTAATGACATTTATGATGTCTGGTGGATACCTTAGTTTTAAACTTTTATTAAATTAAAAATTGAATTTTAAAAGAACGTTTGTATGATACCTTTACATCTATTAATAGGAATAAAAGGAAAATGTCATCATGTTATTTTAAGTTTTTTTCAAATTTTCGTTGATTTATAATTCAAATTTATCGGTTTAATTAGGTAAATACTGAGCTGCTATACTATGAAATAGAACGAATTAAATTTTGTGTTAGTTAGGTAGGAATAACAAATTATTTATTTTGAAGAATTAGGTTTTGGCGGATGTTTCTGAAGAATTTAATCATCACTACTAATAGAGTATATTATCTAAAGTCCAATCCAATCGTTCTTCAAGCATACTAAACTTATTATCGGTAAAGAAAACCTTGTACATCTCTCTTCTAAAGGCTGCGAGTTCCATCTGGCTATAATCGTGGTTATTGATTACCTTTTCAATTTTATCTAATCGCTTTTTTTCCGAATCCTTATGGAATTTTTTATGCATTTTAAGAAAGGTTTTTGCGGATGTTTTGTTTTGGATCATTTCTAGTTCTTCTTCTGTTTCTTTTTTATCTGCATTGGCGCAGAGCAGCATAATGTAAACTTGTAATTCGGCTTTGCTCCAGTTTGGTTTTTTATTTTTCATGATGTCAAGGTTTTTTGGTTTGGATTATGATGTTGAAAAGACGTTTTGGTTTCAATGAATGAAACCACAAGTTTACTTATGCTATAGATAAGAAGTTTCGAAAACGTATTTTCGGAATTGCAGTTGTCGATATCGGCAAAAAAAATATTCATTTACTTTCCGTAGATTGAAAGTAAATTAGGTCAATGGTAGGTCTTGAGGTTGTTTAACTAGTTGATTTTAAAGGTATTGTTGCAAAATAAACAGCTTTATTATGGTACTTAATTAGCAATTTAGATACGCCATTCAATTCTGAATGGTTTTTCAATGTGGAGATATACTGTATATAAAGTTACATTTTTTTACAATTGTAGCCTAAAGAAAATAGCAATGAATTTAATCAGTTATTTTGAAGTTTGTAAGCTATTCTTAGTAACTTCGCACAAAAATTTTATAATTCATAAAAAATAAGCATATATGGAAGCAATTGCTACCGATTTCGGAATAAAAGAAGCTTTAGACCAGTTAGGTGTTAAAGAAATCAATGAAGGAACCTCAACAGGATCAAATAATTTTTCTAACGGAGAAATTATTGAAAGTCATTCACCAGTAGATGGAAAATTAATTGGCAAGGTAAAAACAACAACACGAGCAGATTACGACAAGATGATGGATGCCGCGACAAGCGCATTTAAAACTTGGCGAGATGTACCAGCACCACAGCGAGGTGAAATTGTGCGTCAATTTGGAAATAAATTGAGAGACTTAAAGGAACCACTTGGTAAGTTAGTGTCTTATGAAATGGGTAAATCGTTACAAGAAGGTTACGGAGAGGTTCAAGAAATGATTGATATCTGTGATTTTGCAGTTGGATTATCCAGACAGTTGAACGGACAAACCATTCCGTCGGAACGTCCTGGTCACGTGATGAGAGAACAATGGCACCCGATTGGTGTGGTAGGCATTATTTCAGCATTTAACTTCCCAGTGGCGGTTTGGGCTTGGAATACGGCATTAGCATGGATTTGTGGTGATGTTTGTGTTTGGAAAGGTTCAGAAAAAGCACCTTTATGCTCTATAGCTTGCCAGAATATTATAGCGGCAGTTTTAAAAGACAATAATTTACCAGAGGGTATTTCTTGTATCATCAATGGCGATTACAAAGTAGGCGAAATGATGACTACAGATTCTAGAATTCCTTTAGTATCTGCTACAGGCTCTACAAGAATGGGTCGCATTGTAGGTAAAACAGTTGCCGAACGTTTTGGGAAATCGTTATTGGAATTAGGTGGAAACAACGCCATTATCATTACACCAACGGCCGATTTAAAAGTAGTGGTTCCCGGTGCAGTTTTCGGTGCCGTTGGAACTTGTGGACAACGTTGTACATCAACTAGACGACTGATTATCCATGAATCTGTTTACGATAAAGTAAGAGATGCTATTGTTGGTGCTTACGGACAAATAAAAATTGGAAACCCATTGGATGAAAATAATCACGTTGGCCCATTAATCGATAAAGATTCTGTAGAAACTTATTTGGCAGCCATTGAAAAAGCAAAGGCTGAAGGTGGAAATGTTTTGGTTGAAGGCGGTGTTTTGGAAGGCGAAGGTTACGAATCTGGTTGCTATGTAAAACCAGCAATTATTGAGGCAGAAAATCATTTTGAAATTGTACAGCACGAAACATTTGCGCCAATTTTATATTTAATGAAATATTCTGGAGACGTTGAAAATGCGATTGAAAAACAAAATGGAGTCGCACAAGGTTTATCTTCAGCCATTATGACCAACGAGATGAAAGAGGCAGAGAAATTCTTGTCTTATGCAGGTTCAGATTGTGGCATTGCCAACGTAAACATCGGAACTTCTGGTGCAGAGATTGGAGGTGCCTTCGGTGGCGAAAAAGAAACTGGTGGAGGACGAGAGTCTGGCTCTGATGCTTGGAAAGTCTATATGAGAAGACAAACGAATACCATTAATTATTCAGACGAATTGCCTTTAGCGCAAGGGATTAAGTTTGACCTTTAAGAGGTATTTAGTTATAAAAATTGTAAAGGCCATATCGAAAGATGTGGCTTTTATATTTTAACATATTTCTACGCAACCCTTTCTTACAAATAGTATCTTTAAATTATACACCTAAAATTAAAACATGAGATTAACATTTATTGAAACATTTTTTTATGGATGCTTGTTTATACTTTTTAGTTGTGAAGTGCCATTTGAGGATAATGCAAGACTTTTAGTTAAAGGTCGGGTTTTGGACGAAAATAATCAACCTATATCAGATGCTGATATTGCAGTATCGACGAGAGAAGGTGAAGGTTTTATATTTGGAACTGACTTAGAATTTTTAGGAGATGTACAGAGTGCTTCTGATGGGACTTTTGAAATTATTACGCTTTTTGGTCGAGATCAAAAATTTGTTGTAGATGTATTTATTGATAATGATTACACAAGTTATCGATACATTACAGATACAGAATTTTTCACTCCTACTGATTATACTATTGATCTTGGAGTAGTTCCAATTAAAAGAAAAGCTGATTTTAATTTCAATATTACAAGGACAAGTCCGCCAGATATAGAATTACAATACACACTAGAGTACATGAATAATTTTTGTAGTGAAGTATACGTTGACGAACAATTAGATGAAGACCAAACAAATTGCTATGAGACCCAGAGTTTTGGAGGAATATTAAATAATAATAACCCAAACACTTCAACTCAAATTCAATCATTTATTGGTGCGGAAGTAACATTTAGTTATTCCATCAATGGACAAGTAGAAGAATCTCAAACTATAACTATTGACCAATCAGAATATGATTTTAACTTCAACTATTAAAGTACTACTTATCCTTTCTTTATGTTTAACCTCAACTGTATTTTCACAAAATATTGACAATATAAATGAAGAAACTCAGGATAATTCAAAATTAAAAGAAACTTTTAAAACAGCAATAATCACTTATGGCGTTCATAAGCCTTATACAACTGATAAAAGTTATATTGGTAGAGGGACAAAAGGAGATATTGGTTTTAAACTAGGGGCACAACTTTTTATATATAAACATTTCTTTATTGGCACTTTTTTTAACGCTACATTAATAGATGTTACAGACTCCAGTTTAACAGGAGATTATGATAGAAGTCAAATAACAAGTGCATATTTGGAGGTCGGGTACGAATTTTCAATTCTTGAAAATTTTAATTTAGGATTATGTGTTGCTCCAATAGGTTATGCTAATTACAGGAATGACATCCGAGATGGAAGAGTGAGACAGCAAAATGATCATGCGTATATTTCAATTTATCAAACATATTTGAGTTACAATTTTGCAGGTAACTTCTCAGTTTTTATTGATTATTCATTTAGAAATGATAAGACTAAAATTAATACAGCTTCAGAAATTCAAAGTGAGTTCGATACGATTCAATACCACAATATTGGACTTGGATTAAAATTTTCTATTGGTAAAACCGTAATTATTAATTAGTTCTATCTGTTATTTAAATATTAAATCTTTTTGTGTTTAAACTATTCTGGAAAAAGCAAGTCTAAACACCATGACTCCAAAAGAATCACAACATCTATATTGGCGAGCTGGTTTTGGAATAAATCCAACGGCACTGAAAACATTGCCCAAAAATAGAACGCAAGTGATTGAGAAATTGTTTGCTGATTCTAAAGCTGTGACACCAATTTCCATAGACTTATCTTTTATGGATAGTGTTACCATTCAAGACATTAGGAACAACGATAAATTCGCCCAAGAACTCAGGGTAAAAAGCAGGAAAAAATTAGCGGATCTTAACACTACTTGGATTAACCAATTGGTGCATCCTAAGGAACTTTTACGAGAAAAAATGACCTTGTTTTGGGCCAACCATTTTGTCTGTAAGGATAATAATGTCGTCTTTTCCCAAAAGTTCAATAACACGTTGCGTACATATGCACTTGGCGATTTTAAAACTTTTGTAAAAGCCATTTCAAAAGAAGCCGCCATGCTTAAATATCTCAACGGTAAACAAAACCGAAAGAACCAACCCAACGAGAATTTTGCGCGCGAATTAATGGAATTGTTCACGTTGGGTGAAGGACATTATTCTTAAAAAGACATAAAAGAAATTGCCAGAGCATTTACAGGTTATAATCACGATTTTTATGGCAATTTTAGATTTAGAGCAAAACAACATGATGACGGCTTAAAAACCTTTTTCGGAAAAACAGGGAACTTTTCGGGCGATGATATCATCGATATCATTCTTGAAGATAAACAATGTGCTACTTATAT
This sequence comes from Winogradskyella forsetii, assembly GCF_013394595.1. Taxonomy (GTDB): domain Bacteria; phylum Bacteroidota; class Bacteroidia; order Flavobacteriales; family Flavobacteriaceae; genus Winogradskyella; species Winogradskyella forsetii. Next base: position 4,024,702 of record NZ_CP053348.1, on the reverse strand, counting down.
ATCTTCTAAAGTCTATCGTTATTTTGTTAACCCTAAACCTAATAAACAACACATCGATGCGATGGCAGAAGTGTTTTTTAAGGATTATAATATCGAAAATCTAATGCGATTTGTGTTCATGTCTGATTGGTTTTATAATGAAGAAAATATAGGTGCAAAAATTAAATCGCCAATTGAATATTTGGTCGGCATGGTTAATACCGTTCCAGTTGAGTTTGAAAGAGAGAAAGATATTCTAAAAATTCAGAAAGTATTAGGGCAAACTTTGTTAGACCCACCAAATGTAGCGGGTTGGAAAGGCGACAAAGCTTGGATTGATGCGAATACCATAATGGTACGCTTAAAATTACCTTCCATGATGTTGAATAATGCCTTCATCCCTTCTAATGAAAATGATGAATTTAGGAAGCAATTCTTCAAAAATAAGAAAGGAAAATTTCCTTTTAAAACGCAGCCCAACTGGGAAAGTTTTTCGGAAAAATACAGAGTTGTTGAAACAGATAAGCTCCAAAATTACATTATCCAATGCCCTATTAATAAAGGTACAGCAGACTTTTTGGAACCACTGAATAAATCGTCTAAGCAAGAGTATTGTATTCAGTTAATGTCATTACCGGAATATCAAATGTGTTAATACAAAATTGTGATGGACAGACGTAAATTTATTAAGAATTCAGCATTAGCGAGCAGCTTATTTTTTGTGCCTAATTTTGTAAAGGCATTTGAATCTGTGGATACGGAACGTTTAGGGTATAAACGTTTGGTCATTGTGCAATTAGCTGGTGGAAATGATGGGTTGAATACTATAATTCCATATAATAATGATTTATATTATAACGCCAGACCACAATTGTCCATTACAAAAGACATAATAAAACTGTCTGACGATTTAGGGTTTCATCCTAGTTTAGGTCCATTGCGTTCTTTATTTGATAATGGCCAATTGTCCATTATCAATAATGTAGGTTATCCAAACCCTGTGCGTTCTCATTTTAGATCTATGGATATTTGGCAAACAGCTAGTGGCTCGGATGAATATTTACAAAGCGGGTGGATAGGACGTTATTTAGATCAATATGGCAAAAAGCCATACAATGCTATGGAAATGGACGAACAATTAAGTTTGGCCATGAAAGGGGAACATTTTAATGGTTTGGCCACCAATGATTATAAAGTGCTGTACAATACAGCAAAAGATCCCTATTTTAAAAATGTGCTAGATCATTATAACGAGGCGCATTTAAGCGAACATGACTTGGGTTATTTGTACCAAACCATGATTGAAGCGAAGTCATCCGCTAAGTATATATTTGAAACTACAGAGGTGAAATCTTCACGGGAATCATATCCTCAAAATGGATTTTCAAAACAGCTCAGAAATGTAGCTCAGTTTATCAATTCCGGTCTAGACACTAAAGTGTTTTATACTTCTTTAAGTGGATTTGACACGCATGCCAATCAAAATAACAAGCAAACCCGATTATTATCCCAATATGCAGAAAGTGTCGCGGCGTTTGTAAAAGATTTAAAACAAAACGGGACTTTTGAGGATACTTTGATTTTAACTTTTTCGGAATTTGGAAGACGCGTCAAACAAAATGCTGCCAATGGCACGGATCATGGTTCGGCTAATAATGTGTTTGTAATTGGAAAAAATTTAAAGAAAGCAGGCTTCTATAATAATCTTGCCAGTTTAAGTGATTTGGACGATAATGGGGATTTGAAATATAATATAGATTTCAGATCGATTTATGCTAGCATTCTTTCACAATGGATGAATGTTTCGGCGGAAGGCATAATTCCAGTTGAGCAAAACACATTGGATTTCATTTAACACATAAAAAAAACCTTGTTTCAATTAGAGCTTTTGGCTGATAGAAACAAGGTTTAGTAATTGATTAATAGCATAACAAAGATGCGTAATAAATTGGATGGTCAGCAAATTTTTTGATGAATGGTTAAAAAAATTGTATAATCAGTATCATTTTTTGTACTGTTCCGATGAGATGCAAAAAACGAGGATGAAAATTCAATTATTTCCGATGAACTAGCTATATTTTACTTTTCTTAAAATCCTCATAGTTTCTTTGTAAGAGTTATAGAGTTTAGGATTGTAGTCCTTTATATAAGGTTTTGAGATTTCCAGTTTCAGTAGAGCATCCTCAAATCCATTAAGGTAACAAATGAGATAACTGGCTGCTAAATTTTTTAAATCTTCGGTTTCATTTTGATTTAAAGTTCTGTTTTTTTCTAGTTTTTTTAAAATAGCATTATTGGAATTATAAATATGATGCAACACTTTTTTATCAAATTGTGGCGGTTCAAAAATGAGATTGGTTTCAATAGAATAATGCGCATTATTTTCAAAATGGATAATTTTTTCTTCAAGCTTATAATAATGGTAAGATTTTAGTAAACCTAATTTCACATATTCAATAATTTTGAAGGCATCATCGGTATAGGTTATCGATACTTCGTCTAGAGTGGAATAGAATATACGCACTTGTTCATTGACCAATTCAATATCAACTCTCGAAAAAAAAGTTTCATCCTTAACCTGTTTTTTAGCGCCAGACCAACACAGTACAAAGTATTCTTTAAATACTTTGTATTGCGGTTGGTAATCTCTACGTTTGTTCATAAAATCGAAAACACCATCGAGCGTTAATTGAATATTGTTTTGGGCGTGGTTTTCAATGGCAGCAACAATTTTAGAGTTCAGGTCTTTGATTTCAATATCAAAAACCTTAGGCATACTTATGCTGCCATCCCTAAAAAAAACGGCACCACCATAATATTTCCAGATGTTCTTTTTGAGCGAAGTAATACTATCTATGGGCCTAATGGTTACTAAACCAACCACTTTATCATCCTGTAAATGTGGAAACGGAATATTCTCGTATTGTACAATGGGTGGATTTGTGAGATAGGCATTTATAAGATTTTGGATTTTACTATCATCAAAAAAATCAACACCAATAATTTTGTTGTCTTCATCCTTAACACCAATAACGATATAGGAATTGTTTTTCGGATTACTGTTGGAAAGCGCACAGATATGCTTCAAAAACTTAGCTTTGCCTTCCTTATAACCAATATCAATTTTTCGTTTTTTGTCATAGAAACTGTTCTCATCGTTGTGAGCCAGTAAGTTTTTTATGAGAAGTCTTTTGTTAATCATAGCACTTCCTGCGAAAGCAGGAATCTTTTAATTCATACTGAATTCAATTCAAGAAGGCAGTAATTTATTTCATAGCATGTCAATTTCTTTAGTAATGTTTTCACGTGCGATATTCTCAAATTCAGATTGATAAGCATCCGTAAAATACAACGTTTCTCTTTCCAAAAAATGCTGAAGTACTTTTTTTCGACCAGGATTGTACATGAAATTTGGATAGATTTTATATTCCTTTCTGATTTGCTGCGTATAATTCAGATAGGTTTCCCATTCCGAACCGAGAATCGATAAATCTAAATCCAAAAGATAAGCATTGTCATTATTTTCGTCCAAAATAATTTGATGCTTTTTAGTTGAAATAATGAGATTTTCAACGTTTTTTGATCTTATTTCTTCAAAATTTAGAGTTTTAAGTCTCTTTTTGGCAAAAACCGCACTTTGCTCTTCGTTGTCTTTTTTAGTTGCTTTATAAACAATATCGTGATACCAAATCGCAAATTTCAAGCTATCTAAATCTTTAATATCAATTTTGAAATCTTCCAATTGAAGAAACATATGATAAAGATGTGAAAGATTGTGATAATGTCTGTTTTTGGATGTGTAATGGGTTTCAAGGTCTTTCCAAAACCCATTAATTGTTTCTTCGTCCGTGTAATTTGAAGCTAAATTGAACCAATTATCTTTCAACCATTTTATCATAGGTCTGTTTTGGATTTGCTGAAGCTTGTCGTGATTTTATTTAGTGAAATTAAAGAATCAAACTTTGACTATGAGTTGAAAGCTTTTTTCACAAGAGTAAAAAACTGCAAACTGAGACCGCGACTGTAAACTAAATCAAGGAACCTCATGTCCTTGAGCCGCCACCAATATCAAAAACCAATCTTCTAATTCCAATTCAATTTTAGCAGCTTCAATGGCTAATTTTAAGCGCTCTTTGGTCGTGGTGCCAACTACAGGATGAATATGCGCTGGATGTTTCATAATCCATGCCAACAGCAATTGGTCTTCAGTGGCATTGTATTTATCCATCAATTCGCCTAGTTGTTTATGGACGCGTCTCGATTGTTCATTGTCTTCTTTAAAAACAGAACCCAAAGGCGACCAAGCCATTGGCTTTATGCCGTTGGTCATCATATAATCCAAGGTGCCATTGTGCATTGCAGAATGTTGGGTAAGTGAAAATTCAATTTGGTTCACATCAATATCCATACGCAAACCAATCATGTCCATTTGCGAAGACGTGAAATTAGACACCCCAAAATCTTTTATTTTTCCGTCTTTTTTTAAAATGGTAATAGCTTCCGCAATCACTTCAGCCTCCATTAAAGGACTAGGTCTGTGCAGGAGTAATAGATCTAAATACTCCGTTTCAAGATGTTGTAGCGACGTTTCAACGGAACAAATAATGTGGTCTTTACTATAATTATAATGTTTAACCCTGTTATTTTGGTTATCGCAAACATCTTGAATGCCACATTTAGAAATCAGCTGAATCTCTTCACGCTTAAGTCCAGAATCTAATAAGGCTTTTCCAAAATCAGCTTCTGTGGTGTAAGCACCATAAATATCAGCATGGTCAAAGGTGGTAATGTGGTTGGAAACGCAGAAATCCATTAAGGCTGCCATTTCTTTTTTAGAGAGTTGCTTGCCCCAACTTCCCCAAGTCATGGTACCTGCAATTAATCGAGAATATGTCACTTTTATTTCAGTTTATATAGGTTTTTATGCGATTGGGGGCATAAAAATACTCAAAACATCAAGAATACAATATTATTGACGTGTTATTATTTCAAAACCCAAATCATGAAACATTTAAAATCACTAAAAATTATTGTTTTATCTCTGATCATTTTAATCAGCTTTTCAAGTTGTTCAAAAGATGATATGGCGAGAGATGAACAAAACGCAGCAATTACTGTAAGTCTAAAAGGCGGCACTGACCAACTCAACACTGTTTTTCTTGAAATTAATGATGTGCAAGTCAAAGTAAAAGAAGATGGCACCTTGCCAAATGCTTGGATAAGCTTAAACGCTATTAATAGAGGAATCCATAATATTTCGGACTTAACAAATGCGTCTGAATTACTTTTAGTAGAGCATTTTGAGATGAATCCAACCTTTATACATGAAATTAGATTAGTGCTTGGAGACAATAATTCTATAAAAATCAACGACACTTCAACAAGTTTATCTATTGCAGAAAATGCGTCAGTTTCAAATTTGGTAAAAATGGAATTTGATGGCAATCATATTTACCAAGTCGTAATAAATTTAGATATCGATGGATCTGTAAGTTTCAATGAAGATGAAAATACGATGATTCTCAACCCAAAGCTCTATACCGAAATCAGAAAATTTTAGTATTAATTAACCCTAATCCATAATTAATTCTTAAAATGAGCAGTACTTTGGTATTGCTCATTTTTTTTAACCAATTGTTAACAGCATCTATTGAAAAATTTTAACACTTTGCAACGTCTAAAAATTACCGACAATAAATGTTGTTACAAAACCCTTAAATAATGGAAGAAACGAGTACAGTTGACATAAAGTCAATTAACGAAAAGATAGAAAGAGAAAGTGCATTTGTAGATTTATTGACCTTAGAAATGAATAAGGTTATCGTTGGACAAAAGCACATGGTAGAGCGTCTGCTCATCGGTTTATTAGGTCAAGGTCATATTTTATTGGAAGGTGTGCCTGGTTTGGCAAAAACATTGGCCATTAACACATTATCAAAAGCCATTGATGCTAGTTTTAGTAGAATTCAGTTTACACCAGATTTATTGCCTGCAGATGTTGTTGGAACTTTGATTTTTAATATGAAGGAAAATGACTTCACCATTAAAAAAGGGCCAATTTTCGCCAATTTCGTTTTAGCAGATGAGATTAACAGAGCACCAGCAAAAGTACAATCAGCTTTGTTGGAAGCGATGCAAGAAAAGCAAGTCACCATTGGAGACGAAACGTTTATCTTGGATAAACCATTTTTAGTAATGGCAACTATGAATCCTGTAGAACAAGAAGGGACTTATCCGTTACCTGAAGCCCAGGTGGACCGTTTTATGTTGAAAACTGTTATAGATTACCCAACAATTGCAGACGAACAACAAATAGTAAGAGCCAACCTAAAAGGCGCTTATGAAAAAGTAAATCCTGTAGTTTCAATTGCTCAGATTCTAAGTGCTCAAAAAGCAGTTAGGGAAGTCTACATGGACGAAAAAATTGAAAAATATATTCTCGATATCATTTTCGCAACCCGCTATCCTGAAAAATATAGACTAGCCGATTTAAAACCTTTGATTTCGTTTGGCGCATCACCTCGTGGAAGTATCAACTTAGCCACAGCGGCAAAATGTTATGCTTTTATAAAAAGAAGAGGTTACGTCATCCCAGAAGACGTACGTGCGGTTGTACATGATATTTTGCGTCACAGAATAGGAATTACCTACGAAGCCGAAGCGGAGAATATCACTTCAGAAGACATTATCAATAAGATTGTTAACGAAATAGAGGTGCCTTAGAAAAGGCCTCTTTAATTCCTCAAAGGGGAAAATAGGAATAGCAAAAAATATTATAATCAATCATCAAATACTTTAAATTGAAACTAAAAGTGGTTCTTCACTTTGGGAAGGATCTAGGATGGGAATGGACACTAAAGAACTTCTAAAAAAAGTACGAAAAATAGAGATTAAGACACGACGACTGTCTGATCATATATTTGGGGGTGAATATCACTCTACCTTCAAAGGTCGTGGTATGACATTTTCTGAAGTGCGCCAATACCAATATGGAGACGATATTCGAAATATTGATTGGAATGTTACCGCAAGAACCAATCAACCACACATCAAGGTTTTTGAGGAAGAACGTGAATTGACCATGATGCTCATGGCAGACGTATCGGGAAGTAAGCTATTCGGGACAAAGAATCAGTTTAAAGATGAAATTGTAACTGAAATTGCAGCAACTTTGGCGTTTTCAGCCACTCAGAATAATGATAAAATTGGCTTGATTTTATTTTCAGATGAAATTGAATTGTACATACCACCAAAAAAAGGACGTTCCCATGTACTTCGAATTATTCGTGAATTGTTAGAGTTTCAGCCTAAAAGTAAAGAGACAAGCGTTTCCGAAGCTTTGAAGTTTTTGTCTAGCGTGATGAAGAAAAAGGCGATTGTTTTTGTATTGTCAGATTTTGTGGCGGATGATTATAAACAAAATCTAAAAATAGCAGCTGGGAGACACGACATTACAGGTATTAGAATTTACGATAAACACGAAGCCGAAATTCCAAATATAGGCATGGTACAAATGGAAGATGAGGAAACCGGCGAGTTGATGTTGGTTAATACAGCTTCAAAAAAAGTAAGACAGAATTACAGTAACTTTTACAATGAAAAAGTAAACTACTATAAAGATAGTTTTACAAAATCTGGCTCAGGAACTATAGATTGCCGTGTAGATGAAAGTTATGTGAAGAAGTTGTTGGGTTATTTTAAGCAGAGAGGATAAAGGGATTTTAGATTTATGAATTACGATTCTAGATTTAAAAAGCATGAGGCATGAATACTGATAAAAAAGAAAAGAAAGATTAGAGATGAGAGATGAGAAAAAGTATTGAAAGCTTTGAGGAAATAGGTTTGAGTGATGTCCCATCGAGTCCCGATAGCTATCGGGATTAGGGGTGTTATATATATAATAACAAAACGGTTCTGTCCTATCGACTTACAATTAACATCTCACAACTCAAAAAGGAAAAGATTAAAATGAAAATGAACATTAAAATAGCAATGAGAAATGCAGTTCCAGTGGCCTTCCGTCATCGGTCAACCATCTTCGGTCTATGTTCTTTATTCTTTATTCTTTGTTCTCAACTAGCTTCAGCCCAAGTCACTTCCGAAATCGACACCACAAAAATCAGAATTGGCGAGCAAATCAATTATAAGATTAATGTTGAAGCAGATTCCACGGCATTGGTGGTTTTTCCTGAAGGGCAAACCTTTATGCCTTTAGAAACTGTTGAAGCCTCAAAAATTGATACCACCAAAAGTGACGCTAAATTCCTATTATCAAGAATCTATAAACTCACACAATTTGATTCTGGCGTTTATACCATTCTAAGACAAAAAATCATTATTGACGAGAAACCATTTTTTACGGATTCCCTAAAAGTTGCCGTCAATACTGTTGAGGTCGATACCACCAAGCAGAAACTCTACGACATAAAACCAATTATTAACGTTGAGAAAAGTAAAAGTAATTGGTGGCAATGGCTCTTAATTGTTTTATTGGCAATTGCGATAGTTGCATTTTTATTGTATTGGTTTATTTGGCGAAAAAAACCTTTGACAGAAGAGGAAGAAATCGCTTTGTTACCACCTTATGATCGTGCAAAACTAGCATTATCAAAGCTTGATGAAAGTCAGTATTTAATACGATCTGAAGTCAAAGAATATTATTCGGAATTAACCTTTATCATCAGAAAATATCTCGATGAAAAAGTTTACGATCGTGCCTTAGAAAGTACAACAGGCGAACTTATTGCGCGTTTGAATTTATTGAAAGACGGCAATCAAATTCCATTATCTAAAGAAACGATTTTACATATTGAATCGATTTTACAACGTGCTGATTTGGTGAAATTTGCAAAGTCTGCGCCAGACAAAGCCCTTGCCGAAATGGATCGGACAACCATAGACAAAGCCATAGACAACGTTAAAGTAAGTTTGCCAGAACCGACAGAAGAAGAGAAGTTATTAGACCAAAAATATAAAGAAGAACAAGAGCGTAAGAAGAAGCGCAAAAAAATATGGATTACAGTGGCTATTTCATTGTTTTTAATTGTGGCAACTTTTATTGGCTTTGGTATGACATATGGTTTCGGTTATGTAAAGGATACAATCATTGGCCATGAAAGCAAAGAACTGTTAGAGGGCAATTGGGTAGAAAGCGCTTATGGCTATCCACCAATTTGGATTGAGACACCAGAAGTTCTTAAACGCGAAGTCGTAGAAATTCCTGAAGAATACGAGGGTAAAGTAAGCACTTCTGTATTCAGGTATTTGTCTGAAAAATCGGGAATTGATATTCAGGTGAGTACAACAGCTTTCAAAGTTTCCCAAGAGCAAGGCAAGCCAAAAGAGATGACGGATGAAGAAAAAGCTGAAGATTTTCAAAAAACATCTGAGACCTATTTAAAATTGTTAGAGTCTCAAGGCAACAAAGACATAACCGTAAAAAGAGAAAAATTCACAACACCTAATGGTGCAGAAGGACTAAAAGTTTATGGAACAATGAATACTGTTCTTGATAATGGTAGCATAAAGCCAGCTAAATATAATCTGCTTCTTTTTAGAGCAGAAAATGTAAGACAACAGATTATTTTAAACTGGAGAACTGACGATAATTATGCAGATGAGATCATAGAACGTGTCACAGATTCCATTGAATTGAAACCAGATGACGTAGAAGAAGAGAAAGAATAATGTTAGAGCATATACAATTTTTAAACGTAGAATTTTTTTGGCTGTTATTGCTTTTACCAATAGCCGTAGTTTGGTATGTCTTTAAACACAGCAAACAAACTGCTGAGTTAAAAATGTCTACTATTAAAGGCTTTAAAAATACATCGTCTTTTTGGTCAAAATTTAAACATGTACTTTTTGCATTACGATTAATAGCTTTAGCCCTTTTAATTACTGCTCTTGCAAGACCAAGAACTGTGGATGTGTCTACCAAGACCAAGACCACAAGCGGAATAGATATTGTGATGGCAATTGATGTTTCGGCAAGTATGTTGGCAAAAGATTTACGTCCTAATCGCTTGGATGCTTTAAAAGAAGTGGCTGCGGATTTTATTGATGGGAGGCCAAACGACCGAATTGGTTTGGTAGAGTATGCTGGAGAGGCTTACACCAAAACACCAATTACGAGCGATAAATCTATTGTACAACGGTCGCTTAGAGATATAAAGTATAACAATATTATTGAAGGCGGAACAGCAATTGGTATGGGATTGGCAACCTCCGTAAACCGATTGAAAGACAGTAGAGCCAAAAGTAAAGTGATTATTTTATTAACGGATGGTGTGAACAATTCCGGATTTATAGACCCAAAAATCGCTAGTGAGTTGGCGGTAGAATATGGCATTAAAGTGTATACGATTGGTTTGGGAACTAATGGTATGGCATTGTCGCCAATTGGAATGAATCCTAATGGAACTTTTAGATATGGTCGAATTCAAGTGGAAATAGATGAAGCCTTGTTGAAAGAAATTGCCGCAGAGACTGGTGGGCAATATTTCAGAGCTACAAATAACGATAAGCTGGCTAAAATCTATGAGGAAATCAATAAGCTTGAAAAAACCGAAATTGAAGAAACCAAATACTACAATTACGACGAAAAATACCGACCACTAGTTTTATTGGCGGGATTGTTGTTATTGATTGAATTATTATTAAGAAACACAATATTTAGAAGCTTTGTTTAGACTCGATGAAAAAATATGGTTTTGGACATTACTGGTAATTCCAGTAATTATTTTGCTGTTTGTAATACTTCAGATTTGGAGACGGTCAGCACAGAAAAAATTTGCCGATTCTGCCTTGTTAAAGCGTTTGAGTCCCAATCAATCATTATTTAAAAGTATATTAAAGGTATTTGTGCTTTGTGGCGCATTCGCTTGTTTGTCATTGGCTTTGGTCAATCCAAAAATTGGCACAAAATTGGAGACTGTACGCAGTGAAGGGGTGGATGTAGTCTTTGCCATCGACGTCTCTAAAAGTATGTTGGCAGAAGATATTGCGCCAAATCGACTGGAAAAATCGCAGCAATTGGTCACGCAGATTATTAATAGTTTAGTGAGCGATCGTGTTGGAATTATTGCGTATGCAGGCAAAGCATTTCCGCAATTACCTATCACCACGGATTATGCTTCGGCAAAAATGTTTTTACAAAATATGAATACAGATATGTTGTCCTCACAAGGAACAGCAATTAGCGAAGCGATTCAATTGTCTAAGACGTATTTTGATAATGAAGATCAAGCTAATCGTGTTTTAATTATCATTTCCGACGGAGAAGATCATGATGGTGAAGCACTCGATGTTGCCGAGGAAGCTGCAGAGCAAGGCATAAGAATATTGACTGTTGGCGTTGGAGATTTGAAAGGTGGGCCAATCCCGATAAAACGAAATGGAGTCATTCTTAACTATAAGAAAGATAACCAAGGCGAAACAGTAATAACGCGTTTGGACGAAACCACACTTAAAGAAATTGCGGCAGAAGCAAATGGCGTTTACATTAATGGGAGAAATACGTCTGAAGTTGTAAATACCATTAAAGACGAATTGGATAAAATGGATAAGCAGGAATTTGAGTCGAAGCAAATTGCGGATTTTAAGGATCAATTCCAATGGTTTTTGGCTTTCGGAATTTTGTTGTTATTCATCGATATCTTCTTTTTGGAACGAAAAACGGCTTGGTTGAAGAAGCTTAACTTGTTCAATGAGAATTTTTAGAATTTCTTTAACGCTAAGGCAGTAAAGGCTTTAGTAATTTAGAGGTCGTTTCAGAATTAAAAAAATATGAAAATATACATCACACTCATCGCACTTTTAGTTGGAAGTTTTGGCTTTTCCCAAGATTTGGATGAAGCACAACTAAAAGCAGATAAAAACGCTACTGATCTCGTTCATCAGGCTAACGAGCTGGTTGGAAAAGATAACTATATTGAAGCTGAAATGGCCTACAGAAAAGCCATTTCTGAAGCGCCAAGTAAAGCCGTCGGTGCTTATAATTTAGCACATTCCTATTATAAGAAAGGGAGTTTTGATGAAGCTTTATTTAGAAGTCAAGAAGCAGCTAAGAACGCCACATCTAAAGACGAGAAACACCGCGCGTTTCATAATATGGGTAATATTTTAATGGAAAATAAGGCGTGCAAAGAAGCTGTTGAAGCCTATAAAAATGCTTTAAGAAGTAACCCAAGTGACGAGGAAACCCGTTACAATTTCGCCTTAGCCAAAGAATGTGCCGAACAGCAAAAGCAAGATGGTGGCGGCGAAGATGATAAGAAAGACGACAACAAAGACGAAGAACAAAATAAGGAAGACGAGCAAAAGAAAGACGACCAGAACAAAGACGATAAAGAAAATAAGGATAACGAGGACAAAAAAGACGAAGGCGACCAAGATAAAAAGGATGGCGACAAGGATAAGTATGAAGATGGAAAACCAAAAGACGATAAAAAGGATGAAGGAAAAGGCGATGAAGATAAGAAAGATGAAAACCAGAAACCAAAACCACAACCTGGACAAATGTCACCTCAGCAGATAAAAAACATTCTGGAGGCCATGCAAAACCAAGAACAGAAAGTACAGGAGAAAATGAATGCTGAAAAGCAAAAAGGTGCTAAGGTTAAAACTGAGAAGGACTGGTAAGACGAATTACGGTTGAAGAATTACGATATACGAATTACGATTTTAGATTATAAGCGAATCGTAATAATATAAATGAACGAAAGTTAAAATTTGGAAGCATGAAGTTGCTTACTCTTAAGGGTAAATATATAAACTCAGTTTCCTGCACAGTTTCCAAAACCTTGTAGGTATTAATTAAAATTGAATTGAAGTCATAACCTAGAAAGTATGATTTAAAACGAATTACGATTTTAGATTTACCAGAATCGTAAATCGTAACTCAAAAATCCGAAATATCAAAAATGAGAAAATCAAGTAAGGTTCTAAAAATCTTGTAGGTATCAAAATTAAAAATGAATCCAATAATAAAAAACATATCAATATTATTCCTAATACTTGCTACAAGTATCGCTTCCGCACAGATAAAATTTGAAGCCAAAGTCAGCAAGAAAAAATTAGGAGTTAACGAGCGCTTGCGTATCGATTTTGAAATGAACCAAGATGGCGACAATTTTGTGCCACCAAGTTTTGAGGATTTTGATGTGGTTGGTGGTCCAAATACCTCAGTTAGTAATTATTCCAGAAACGGAAAACGTTCGTTCAATAAAACTTATAGTTATTTTTTAGCACCAAAACAACGCGGCAAATTCACGATAAAGCAAGCCACAATAGAAATTGATGGTGAGACGTACAAGACGTTTCCAATCACTATTGAAGTTACTGCGGCCGTTAACAAACCCAATGGAGAAACAGCAGCGTCGGATATCGCTGCGGAAAACGTACATCTCATTGCTGAGGTAAGCAAAAGCGATCCATACCTCAATGAAGCGATTACGGTAGTTTATAAACTTTATGTGTCATTAGAAACTACGGTTAGTGGTTGGCAGGAAAAAGATAAGCCTAGATATAATGATTTTTGGAGTCAGAATATTGAAGTTAAAGGTTTCAATGTCATGAATGGAGACTATAAGGGAGAAGAGTATCGCTATGTAGTTCTAAAAAAAGTAGTACTATATCCTCAGAAAACAGGTGCTTTAAAACTAGAACCGCTAGTATTGGATGTCAATGTGGAAGTGCCATCAAATCGACGTGATATTTTTGGAAGACGCTTAATGACTAAAGTGCCACAAGTGGTTACTGCTGGTAGCAGAACGATTAATGTGAAACCGTTACCAGAACAGGGAAAACCTTCCGATTTTAAAGGTGCTGTTGGTAATTTCTCTTTTAATGTGACCACGAGTAAGACGCAATTGAATGCTACAGAATCCCTTCAGGCTAAACTAGAAGTTAAAGGAAAAGGGAATTTAAAATTATTCGAATTGCCAAAGTTAACCGTTCCGAGTTCATTAGAGGTTTATGAACCTGAACATCAAGAAAATGTTCGCACCAATTTAAGCGGAATGCAAGGCGGCATTTCAGATACTTACACGATTGTACCACAGTATAGAGGAAAATATCCTGTACCAAGTATTTCGTTCTCATATTTTGATCCCGATACCGAAAGTTATAAGCGTATCACTTCAGAAGAAATAGTGATCGATGTTTTGGAAGGCCCAATGGCTTCAAATACCAATGCTGAAAACCCAGCACCAAGTACAAAGCAAAGCGTAAATCCTGATACTAATACATTTGCCTTTATAAAAACAGGATCAAATTGGTTGCCAATTAAAAAAGAAACCTTCTTTAATTCTACAGGGTTTTGGTCGTTGGTGTTATTGCCATTCTTAGCGATTCCTTTAGCTATTGTGGTGAGACGTAAAAAAGACGAACGCGATGCAGACGTGCAAGGCAATCGTATTAGAAAAGCAGATCGTTTAGCTAAAAAGTATTTAAGTGAAGCTAAAAAAGCGATGGGACAAAAAGAGTCGTTTTACTTAGCTTTAGAGAAAGCGCTTCATAACTATTTAAAAGCAAAATTGAATATTGAAACCAGTGATTTTAATAAAGAAAAAATCGAAAGTCTATTAATAGAACGACACGTTGAACCTGATGTGGTTTCAGATTTCATTTCAATATTAGAAAATTGTGAATTAGCACGTTACACACCAATTACTCAGGTGACCATGCAGAATGATTACGATAAAGCGGCAAAGACAATTTCATTAATCGATAAACAACTTAGATAATATGAGAGCCATTACCATTTTACTTTTATGTTGTTTGAGTTTCATTGGTTTTTCGCAAAATGATAAAACTTTCGATGAAGCGAATGCCTTATACAACGACGGAAAATATGCTGAAGCTATTGATAAATATAAATCTATTTTAGACTCAAATCAACATTCTTCAGAGTTGTATTTCAATTTAGGAAATGCCAATTATAAGCTCAACAATATTGCGCCTAGTATTTATTATTACGAAAAAGCATTATTATTAGACCCTAATGATAAGGACATACAAAACAATCTGGCTTTTGCACAAAATATGACGATTGATGCTATTGATAAAGTTCCGGTGGTAGGTTTTTCACGACTTATAAATAATATAGTTAACACGTTCAGTACCGATATTTGGGCGAAAATTGCGGTTGGAGGCGTAATTTTATTTGTGATTATCTTCTTGGCCTATCATTTCTCATATTCCACTTCAAGAAAGAGGATTGCCTTTGTAACTAGTATCGTCAGTTTATTTATCGCTTGTTTTGCTTTGGCTATGGCCTTTCAAAAGGAGGGTTTAAATAAAAGTGATAATCCGGCGATAGTCTTTGCGCAAGAAAGTAGAGTAAAAACAGATCCTAACCCTACTAGTGAAGAAGTTTTTAGACTATATGAAGGTACCAAGGTTCAAGTATTGGAAACTTACGACGATTGGAATGAGATTCAATTAGCTGATAATTCCACAGGTTGGATTCCTTCCAAAGACATCAAAATGTTAAAGGATTTTTAGAACTTATTTAACAGTTTGTTAATTTCTTAGTCTTATATTTACGGATTATGACTCAGAAATACAAATATAAATCAGCAGTGTTTTTTACCATTCTTTTAATGGTATTCATCTCTGCACCTACGATTATTGTATCTTTTGATGATACTTCAGATGTCACTTGTTTCTATAGTATTGCGGAAGAAGAAGAAAATCAACACGTAAAGTTGGTTTTAGAACCTTCTAATCCAAATTCCAGTGGTTTTTTTGAAGAAGAGGTAAATACTAGTTCTATTGGATATACATTTAAGCAGTATCCAAAACCACATCTCAATTTAATTTCCCCACCGCCCGATTTCATTTAATATTTTATTAGTGAAACTTTGTTTTGAAAAGATTGCTAAGAAATGCATTCAAAATAGTTAGTTGAACTAATCCCGCTCCTGTGCTGAAATTGATTTAGTATTTGGCGGGATCTCTGGTTTAAGACCTTTGATTCGTTGGACATTTGTCCTCAACAAAATATTAAAAATAACTATGTACATTTTTTCATTAATAATAAATCATCATTAATATGTTTAAAACTTTAAAAAGCGATTTACCTGCAAGTGTCGTTGTATTTTTTGTGGCATTACCATTATGTTTAGGTATTGCTTTAGCCAGTGGAGCACCTCTTTTCTCTGGTTTAATAGCCGGAATTATTGGAGGAATTATAGTCGGATCTTTAAGTGGATCTAAAATAGGAGTAAGTGGACCTGCTGCTGGCCTAGCAGCAATTGTACTAACAGCCATCGGCACCTTGGGAGGTTATGAAAACTTCTTGGTTGCGGTGGTTCTTGGTGGAATTATTCAATTGGTATTTGGGATTTTAAAAGCCGGAATTATAGGCTATTATTTTCCTTCTTCAGTGATTAAAGGCATGCTTACAGGTATCGGAATTATTATTATTCTGAAACAAATTCCTCATTTCTTTGGGTATGACGCTGAACCTGAAGGAGCTGATAGCTTTTTTGAAATGTCTGGTGAAAACACCTTCTCGGCAATTTGGCATATTTTTGACAACCTTATCCTAGGGTCCATGATTGTTGGCTTTATATCTTTGGGTATCTTGTTGTTATGGAGCAATGTACTATCCAAAAAAGGAAAAATTTTCGAAATCATTCAAGGACCTTTGGTCGCTGTTGTGGTCGGTATCATTTTTTATGTGGTCACACAGTCTAATGATACGCTTGCTATTGCAGAATCACATTTGGTAAGTGTTCCTGTTCCAGATGATTTTGACTCTTTTATTGGCCAATTCAGTTTCCCTAATTTTGCAGTGATTACAAATCCAGAAGTTTGGATTGTAGGTTTTACAATTGCACTAGTAGCAAGTTTGGAAACCTTGCTTTGTGTGGAAGCTACGGATAAATTAGATCCTGATAAAAATGTAACGCCAACAAATAGAGAGTTATTAGCTCAAGGGACGGGTAATATAATATCAGGGTTGATAGGTGGACTTCCTATAACGCAAGTAATCGTGCGAAGTTCTGCGAATATTCAATCTGGTGGAAAGACGAAAATGTCTGCAATTATTCATGGTTTCCTTTTACTAATTTCAGTGATTTTAATTCCTACGTTACTGAATAAAATTCCTTTATCTGTTTTAGCCGCCATTTTACTAATTGTAGGTTATAAATTGGCAAAGCCAGCTTTATTTAAGAAAATGTATAAGTTAGGCTGGAAACAATCAGTACCGTTTTTTGTTACCGTAGTAGGAATCGTATTTACAGATTTATTGGTGGGTATTGGTTTAGGATTAGCAGTAGGTATAGTTGTAATACTAATAAAAAGCTACCAAAACTCACATTTCTTACATATCCAAGATAAGAGTAACGGAAAACATAAAATTAAAATGGAGCTTGCTGAAGAAGTTACGTTCTTTAACAAAGGTGCGATTTTAAAAGAATTAGATAGTTTGCCTAGAGATACCTCTTTAGAATTTGATGTGACCAAAACCAGATATTTGGATTACGATATTGTTGAAATTCTCGACGATTTTGCTTTCAAGGCCAAAGAAAGAAATATTGATATCAAATTAATTTCAAAAAGAGGTATAGTTGAAAATCCTCCAAGTTTTATTGAGTTCTTTCAATTGAGACCAAAATCAGATATAAGTTTAAGCTAGACCATTATGAAAAATTATAAGTATAAAATACTTGTACTTTCAGATTTGAATAAAATGGCACGTACCACCTTAAAAAGTAGTGTGAGTTTGGCTAATATGATAGATGCAAAAATTGAATTATTTCATGTTAAAGAACACATAAACATTATTAATACGGATAATCAGTTATCTGCAATGCGTATTTTAAATGAAGAGCAAAATAAAACTAAAAAGGAGATCGAAGCCTTAGTTAATACTGTTTCCAAGGAATATGAGGTAGAGATAGATTATAATTTTTCATTTGGAAATATTAAAGATGAAATTAGTGATTACATTGAATCATCTCAACCAGATATTATTGTTTTAGGCCAACGTGATTCACCTCCGTTTCAACTTATAGGAGATAGTATTACACTTTTTGTGTTAAAACTTTTTAATGGTGTTATAATGATTTCTTCAAACGAAAATGCGTTGGTGCCCAATGAAAAAATGAGCTTAGGTGTCTTAAATGGCTCCAATAGCACTTTTGACACTGAGTTTTCTAAAGATTTAATAACACATACAACGACACCATTAATATCGTTTAAAATTATAAATAGTCAAAAAGTTCAAGACGAAAATGCTAGCATCAATGGGGAAAAACTGGTAGAATATGTTTTTGAGCAAAATGACAACGCTATGACAACGCTCTCTTCGTATCTCAAAAAAAACAGTATTAATTTATTGTATGTAGATAGAGCTAAAAACAAAACAACTAATGCAAAGCAAATATCACTGAGAGAAGTGGTCAATAAGTTGAATGTTTCGCTACTGGTTTCGAGAGTATAATTAAACAGAATTTAAATAAATAAAAAAATTAAATAAAGATGAAAGCACATACAAGAGAAACCCAGTCAACAATGACACCAGAAAAGTCATTAGAATTTTTAAAAGAAGGAAATCAGCGGTTTCAAGATAATTTGAAAGCCAACCGTAATCTTTTAGAACAGGTAAATGATACAAGCGATGGTCAGTTCCCATTTGCAACCATATTAAGTTGTATAGATTCAAGAGTGTCTGCTGAATTGGTTTTTGACCAAGGGTTAGGGGATATTTTTAGTGTAAGAATTGCTGGAAATTTTGTAAACGAAGATATCTTAGGGAGTATGGAGTTTGCTTGTAAATTGGCAGGAACAAAGTTAATAGTTGTACTAGGTCATACAAGCTGTGGAGCTGTTAAAGGCGCATGTGACCATGCGGAAATGGGTAATTTAACCAAATTAATACAAAAAATTACACCTGCTGTAAATGCAGTATCAGAACCTAAAGATGAAAGTTTACGAACGTCTGCAAATTTAGATTTTGTTGACGAAGTTTCCAAAAAGAACGTAGAGTTAACCATAGATAGAATTCACGCTGAGAGTCCAATCTTAACCGAAATGGAGAAAAACGGAGAAATTAAAATTATTGGAGCTATGTACAATGTTAATACTGGTGCCGTTGAATTTTACTAATAAATAGACAACGAATTGATGAGTCAATTTAAAATGAAAAAGAAAAGTAAAATAGCAACACTAATCATCGCATTAGTGTTGCCTTTTTTTGCTGTGGGTCAAGATAGTAATTTAGGAAATTGGTTAATTTACATTGGTAATAAAAAACTGAATTCTAAATGGAATATCCATAACGAGGTTCAGTATAGAAATTACAATGCCATTGGAGATTTAGAGCAGTTGCTTTTAAGAACAGGTATTGGCTATAACTTAACCGAAAACAACAACAATATTTTGTTGGGTTATGGTTATATTTTATCTGAAAATTATGTTGGTGATACAGACGAAAAAGTATCCGTAAACGAGCACCGAATTTTTCAACAGTTTATAACAAAACAAAATGTTGGAAAAGTTGGTTTGAATCATCGTTACCGTTTTGAACAACGTTTCGTTGAGGACGACTTTAGAATGCGATTTAGGTATTTTTTGGGAATCAATGTTCCACTTCAATATAAGGAAGGCGGCAAAAATCCATTATACCTTTCTGCCTATAACGAAATATTCTTGAATACAGAATCTTCAATCTTTGATAGAAATAGAGTTTATGGAGGTTTAGGCTATAAGTTTTCAGATAATTTAAGATTGGAATTAGGCTACATGAATCAGTATTTTGAAACTTCTGGAAGAGATCAAATAAATATTATAGCATTTGTAAATTTCTGAGTTAGACAAATTGAATATCTAAGGATATTAGATTAACTTAGGAAAAAATACAACATGAAAGACTTCTTTAAACATGTCAAAGGTGATGCTTTTGGTGGCATTACGGCAGGTATTGTAGCACTGCCGTTAGCATTAGCTTTTGGGGTGTCATCGGGTCTTGGGCCTAGCGCAGGTTTATATGGCGCTATTTTCATAAGTTTCTTTGCGGCACTATTTGGTGGCACCAATACACAAATATCTGGACCTACAGCACCAATGACCGCTGTAAGCATGGTAGTTATAGCCGGTATTATTGCCGCAAACGACGGTAGTGTGGAAAAAGCGCTCCCAGCAATTTTAACCGTATTTTTATTAGCAGGTCTTATACAAATAGGACTTGGAGCCATTGGCTTAGGTAAATACATTAGGTATATTCCATATCCCGTAGTGTCTGGATTTATGACTGCTATTGGTGTTATTATCTTAGTGACTCAAATTTTACCTGCTGTTGGTTATTATCCTAAAGAAGATATTGACTTAGTTGGTCAGTTTAAGCCGCTAGCAGAAGAATTAATTTTAGAGAATATTTTAAAGGAGGAAGCCGGCGAAGGTATTCTCGTTTTAGAGAATTTTGAAGAAACTATTAGGCGTGCCAAGCTCACCACCGAAGATGATATTGGAAAAGAATCCCAGACCTTGGCAAAGTCTGCAAGCTCGGGTGTTTTAGGCACAATTAAAGTATTGCCAAGAGCTTTAAAAAACATCAATTGGTTAGAACTCATTTTAGCATTATCGACGATATTCATCGTCTATGGTTTTAAGAGGGTGACTTCTAAAATACCAAGTGCGTTAGTTGCATTAATCGTAGTCTCAGGGGTAGCTTACGGTTTTGGATTGGATTATAGACCCATTGAGGAAATTCCATC
This sequence comes from Winogradskyella forsetii, assembly GCF_013394595.1. Taxonomy (GTDB): domain Bacteria; phylum Bacteroidota; class Bacteroidia; order Flavobacteriales; family Flavobacteriaceae; genus Winogradskyella; species Winogradskyella forsetii. Next base: position 4,003,994 of record NZ_CP053348.1, on the reverse strand, counting down.
AGGATTACCATTACCTCATATTGAGATTTTTACAGGTTTTAGTTTAGCATCTTTAACACCCTATATTTTTACGGCGATAACCTTAGCTTTATTGGGCGCTATCGATTCGTTGTTAACTAGTGTGGTTGCTGATAATATGACCAAAACAAAGCATAAGCCCAACAAGGAATTGGTTGGTCAAGGAATTGGTAATAGTATTGGTGCTATTTTCGGAGGTCTTCCAGGAGCAGGAGCAACAATCCGTACCGTCGTTAATATTAATTCTGGAGGCAAAACAAGATTATCAGGGATGATTGCTGGTGTTTTACTGCTTGTTATTCTTTTGGCCTTAGGGCCTGTAGCATCTGAGATTCCTGCTGCAGTATTAGCAGGGATTTTGATTACTGTAGGTATTGGAGTGATGGATTATAAAGGGTTAAAAGCGATTCCGGCATTACCAAAAGACATTAGCTTTGGGCCGATTAAATTAAGTTCAGAAGTCTTGATAATGCTTGTTGTTTTGGTGTTGTCGACATTTTGGAATTTAGTTTATGCCGTAGGTATTGGGTTGGTTATTGCTTCATTAATGTTTATGAAGAAAATAGGGGATTTAACAGCAGAACGCTCAGATGTAAAATCTTTGAAGGAAGAAACGTGGGCAGATGAAGGAGGTTTTCCTTCAAGTTTAAGAGAGGAAGTTTTTATAAAACATGTTAAAGGGCCTTTGTTTTTTGGCTCTACTAGCGATTTTCAAGCTTTAACTTCTCAAATTCCCAAAACAGCAAAAATAGTTATTATAAGGTTAGGGCGCATGCAGTATATGGACCAATCAGGTCTTTATGCCATGGAAGATATGCTTCAAGAATTGAAAATGGATAACATACAAGTCTTGTTTGTAGGGCTATTAAAACAACCGCGTTATATGATGGAGCGTATTGATATTATTCCAGACTTTATTCCTACAGAACATATTTTTAAAGATTTCAAAACTTGTCTGCAATGGGTGAGGTCTAACGTAAAAGACGTACATTAGGCAATTATGGATATAGAGAACGTATTTAGTAACAACAAAAAATGGATTAAAGACAAGTTAGCTGTCGATGCCAATTATTTTGAGGAATTAGGAAAAGGACAAAACCCTGAATTGTTATTTATAGGTTGTTCCGATAGTAGGGTAACGGCTGAAGAATTAATGGGTTTGGGACCGGGAGAAGTTTTTGTACATCGTAATATTGCTAATATGGTTTCTGGTATTGATTTAAATGCCATGTCCGTAGTGGAGTATGCGGTCTCACATTTAAAAGTGAATCATGTAGTAGTTTGCGGCCATTATGCTTGCGGAGGCGTCAAGGCAGCTATGCAATCTGCAGATTTAGGTGTGTTGAACGGCTGGTTACGAAATATTAGAGATGTCTATAGAATTCACCGTGAGGAATTAAATGCAATTCAGGATGAGGAAAAAAAGTACGATCGTTTAGTTGAATTAAATGTAAAAGAACAATGTGTTAATTTGATAAAAACAGCGGCAGTTCAAAAAGCCTATAGAGATAGAGGTTTAAAAGTTCACGGTTGGGTATTTGATGTACACACCGGAAAACTCATTGATTTAAAAATAGACTTTGAAAAATATTTAATGGATATTATGGAAATTTACCATCTTGATTAATAGTAATGATTTTTTTGACCTTCAAGATTTTTTAGGTGGTTGAGCGAAGTCGAAACCATGTAGGTCTCTTTCAGAAAAAGTGACTTTTACGTGTTTGTGTATAGTTAGTAATGTGGTTCAGTAACTAATTTAGTAAACAAAAAACAATCACGAGAAATTTCCGAAGGAATTTTTCAAATAAGTAACGACCAATCAATTAATAAAACATGATGTTGCCCGTAGTGTTTATTCCACTTTAAATTTTTCGTTGATAGGTATTTGCAATTCATAACCTTCTTTAGAAAACTTAAATATTCCATTTATTTTATACTCTCCTTTTTGTAACGAATCAAATTCAATATCGGCAAAAGAGTAATTATCTTTATATGTGTATTTCAGCTCAATTTCCTTTCCATTTAGTTCGATTTTTTTGATAGTGATATTTCTATTATATGCTTGTTTCAGGTCGTTATTAGATGTAAGAGAAAGTTTTATACCATTACATTTAGTTTTAGAAGAGTAAGATTTAATGCCGAAAAAAGTAGAGTCTGTCTGATAAGATGCTAGTCCAGCATATTCGAAAGCATAAGCCATAGCCATTGTGAGTCTGAGCTTCATGGCATTAAGATTTAATTCATCAGAGCTTGGTTTTATTGGTTCAAAACCTGATATCAAATAGTTTTTTCTATCATTTACTATTTTGGGAATTTCATTTGCAATTCTGTTATACTCTGAAGTTATATTCTTAAGATTACTTTGTGGATTGGAGATTGCTTTATCTAAATCAGAGATCAGTAATTGGTAACTTAAATCCAATTGATTTAACGCTTCAATTTTTTGTATAGGTCTTTCTTCGATAATAAAGTAGTAAAAACTCCTATTTCGATTTAATATTTTATTAGAGAATTCGTAATTATCTTGATACAACAAATTCAATTCAGATAATTTATCTTGTTGATTTTTACATGATAAAAAAGAGAAAATTACTAAAAAATAAACTAAAAAGAGGTTCTTCATTTAATCAATAAATATCAATGTTTTTGGACTAGCCAAATTACAGCTAACTATTAAGTATATACAATTTATGCCTCCTTCTCCCTAATCAAAGGTTCATCCTCACTCTTAATCAAATTCGGAAAAATCATAGGTGCTAAAGATTTTACCGGCTCATAAAGCATGCTTTCTTCCAAATCTTCTTTTTCCATAAAAGGCAAAGTATTGTTCATTTTATGAAAAACGATTAATAAAACACTTAAGATCAGTCCGATTTTAAGTGCACCAAAAACACCACCTGCAAGTTTATTGATTATTCCTAATGCTGCAAAATCCGCAAGTTTAGTCAGTGCTTTTCCAGCCAATCCAATCACTAAAACTATGACTACAAAAGTGATGGCAAAAGCGACAATGTTGATGGTTTTTTCGTTCCAATCCACTTTAGATTCCAAAAACCCAGAGGCAAAATAACTAAAATGAATAGCACCATAAACACCTAGAACCAAAGCTACCAAAGACGCAACTTCCACAAACAGGCCTTTAAATAAGCCTCTAATAAAGCCGAATAACAATAAGGCTGCTAAAATAATATCAATAATACTCATACAACTAGCGGTTTAAGCAAAAGTACACGAATTTTGTCATTTTTATATCATAACGCAAATGAAGCTATTTTAGTTTCTTAACTTTGAATCTTAAAAAAACTATTGGAAAAGTAAACCAGACCCAATAAACTATAAACAAACAAATAAACTACACGTGGCACGAGACGAACAATTAAAAGAACGCTGGGATTTAGTAGTTGAAAAACTCTCTAACCAATTTGCAGATGGCGACCGATTGGATTTGGATTCCATAATTTATCTTATTGGCTTGCAGGAACTCGGGCAATTTCATCGTGAATTTAAAAAAGACCATAAATTGGATTTGATGCACATTGCGATTTGTAAAGTTTTAGAACCTTATGGGTTTTATGAATTCGATTTTGTAGATGATGAAGGTTGGCCGCATTATAAAGTATTAGCCCAATTACCGCATTTAAAAGCAGGTGAGCAAAGTGTGTTGATGAAAGAGGCTATTGTGAACTATTTTGTGGAGACTGACTATATTGACTAAAATGTAGTAATTTTTGCTGTAATAAGTCAAATAAAATATTATTTTGACTGCTTTAATAATAATTTAAGATAATAAAAATGAAAAAATTAGTTTTACTTTTAAGTGTGTTTGCCTTGGTTTTTATTTCATGTAGTAGTGATGATGATAGTAGTTCTCAAGATCCATTGATTGGGACATGGAAATACCATAATTATATAGTAAATGGTGTTGAGGATACACCAACAGATTGTGAAATGCAAGAAACATTTGTTTTTAGTTCTGACGGAACGTTTGATTATGCCTATTATGAAGAAGATTTTGAAGATAATTGTGTTCTAGAAGAGTCAATTTCTGGAACATGGACAAACGACGGAAATGAAATATATACCCAAATTATTGAAGGTGAATCCTATTCTCAAGAATTAAGTTTTGAAGGCAATACGTTTTATTATGAAGATGTGTATACGTTTGAAGGTGTAACTTATACTGAAAGAGAAGTTTATATTAAGCAATAAACTATTTAGAATTTTAAATACTTCAAAACGCCTTCAAATTGAAGGCGCTTTTTGTTGATAAAATCATTAAATTTGCCAACTACTTTTAGAAACCATGATAGACAAGATAAAAGAACTCATAGCAGAAGCAGAAGCATTTACAGCGCAATCTAAAGAAGAAGTTGAAGCCTTTAGAATTAAATATTTAGGCTCAAAAGGTTTGTTGAAGGAGTTTTATGGCGAATTAAAACACGTTGCGAACGATCAAAAAAGAGAGTTCGGGCAAATAATTAATGAGCTTAAAAACACAGCAGAAGCGAAAGTGAATACGCTTAAGGATGCCTTAGAAAGTCAAGAAGAAGATAAAGGCATTTACGGCGATTTGTCGCGTCCAGGAGAACCAATTGCGATTGGTGCGCGGCATCCTATTTCAATCGTTAAAAATGAAATCATCGATATCTTTTCGCGCATTGGATTTAACGTAAGTGAAGGTCCAGAAATTGAAGACGATTGGCATAACTTTACGGCTTTGAACTTGCCAGAGTACCATCCAGCAAGAGATATGCAGGATACATTTTTTATTCAAACCAATCCAGATATTTTATTACGTACACATACCAGTTCAGTACAAGTGCGGTATATGGAAAATAATAAACCACCTATCAGAACTATTTCACCAGGTAGAGTCTATAGAAACGAGGCAATTTCAGCACGTGCACATTGTTTTTTTCATCAAGTGGAAGGCTTGTATATAGATAAGGATGTAAGTTTTGCGGATTTAAAACAAACCTTACAGTATTTCACAACTGAAATGTTCGGGAAATCCAAGATTAGATTACGTCCATCATACTTCCCGTTTACAGAACCAAGTGCTGAGGTCGATGTCTATTGGGGACTGGAAACCGAAACCGACTATAAAATTACCAAAGGAACCGGTTGGTTAGAGATTATGGGTTGCGGCATGGTAGATCCTAACGTTTTAGAAAACTGCGGTATTGATTCTAAGGAATACTCAGGTTTTGCTTTCGGAATGGGAATTGATCGTATTGCTATGTTATTGAATCAAATTAGTGATATTAGATTGTTGAGTGAGAATGATGTGAGGTTTTTGGAGCAGTTTAAGTCAGCTTTGTAAAAACTTTTAGCCAAAAAATGACTTTTAAGCCGATGATTTTCATCGGCTTTTTTATTTAACAATTATTTAACCCCTGTTAGTTCGGTTTGTTCCGAACTAATAATATTTTTGTCCAAATTAATTTTATAATGATCACTTGTAGCCAAAAAAGAGCGCTCATAGAAAAGTTGGGCGTTTTTCTAGAAAGTAAAGAACAACTGTCACCTCTTGCTGCTCAAATAAAAGCGTATATAATTCTCAAAGGGAAATCTGGAACCACTTTTGACGATCTTGTAACTGACCTTTGTGCCAGTAAAAGTACTATATCCACCCATCTAAATCATTTGCAGGATTTAAAGAAAATTTTGTATTTCACGAAACTTGGAGACCGAAAAAAATATTTTATCGTCAATAAAGATAGTATTGTGCAAAGTATAGATGATATGGTAGAGACTTGGGTTAATGAAAAACAATTACACCTAGAGATAAAAGAGTATAAAAAGTGTATAAACGAATCCAAAGATTTAGAACAAGAATCAAAATTCAATCTAGAGTTTCATGATGATTATATAGAATATTTAGACGCAGCTACAAAGGCATTACAGAAACTTAGAAAAAAAATCATAGAAAAAAACACTAAACTTTAACCAACCGAAATGAAAAGAAGAAACTCATATTCAGTCATAGCACTGTTTGCATTTGCATTAATGTTAACAGGTTGTAAGAATGAAGAACAAGCGCCACAGCAGCAGGCAGTACCTCCTGCACCTTTTCCAGTGACGCAACTAGAGCAAAAAACAGTAACAGGAAATGAAGAATACCCTACAAACATAGAAGGTATTGTTAATAGTGAGGTAAGAGCAAAAGTCTCTGGATATATACAAAAGGTTTTGGTCGATGAAGGTCAAAAAGTACGTAAAGGACAAACGTTGTTTAAACTAGAAACTCAATCCTTAAGTCAAGATGCTGGCGCTGCCAAAGCACGTATTAATGTTGCACAAGTAGAAGTGGATAAATTAATCCCTCTTGTAGAAAAAAATATAATTAGTCCTGTACAGTTAGAAACCGCAAAGGCCAACTTAGCTCAAGCAAAAGCCAATTATAGTAGCGTTGCTGCCAATATAGGATATGCCACAATTAAAAGTCCTGTAAATGGGAATGTAGGAGCTATTAATTTTAGAGAGGGAACTTTGGTAAGTCCTAATGATCCAGAACCTTTAACAACCGTTAGCGATATAAGTAAAGTATATGCGTTTTTTAGTTTGAATGAATCACAATATCTGGATTTTTTACAAAATGCTGAAGGAAAAACGTTAGAAGACAAACTTAAAAGTTATTCTAATGTCAATCTAATTTTAGCTAACGGAAGCACTTATTCTGAAAAAGGAAAAATACAAACTAGTACTGGACAGGTTAACCAAAATACAGGAACCGTAAGTTTAAGAGCTGTTTTTGATAACCCTAATCAACTATTAACCAATGGAAATAGTGGTAAAATACAAATACCAACAGTATATGAAAATGTTATTGTTGTGCCACAAGAAGCCACTTATGAACAGCAAGGAAAAATTATGCTTTTCAAACTTGGTGAAGGCAATAAAGTAATTAATACCATTGTACAGGTTAAAGCAGCGGTAGACAATTTATATGTCATCGAGTCAGGTCTTACTACAGAAGACAAAATTGTGACAACTGGAGTAGGTAAGCTAAAAAATGATATGATAATATCCCCTCAAGAAGTCCCTTTTGAAGACGTTACAAAGCCTATCAAACCAATATTTAAAAACTAGAAATTTCACAGCCCATGTTAAAGACATTTATTGAAAGACCTGTTCTTTCAACAGTTATTTCTATTATTATAGTTATGCTAGGTGTGATAAGCATTACTAGCTTACCAATAGAAGAATATCCAGATATTGCTCCGCCAACAATTAAAGTAGCAGCGTCATATCCTGGCGCCAATGCAGAAACTGTTTTAGAGAGTGTTATTATACCTATTGAAGAACAAATTAACGGTGTAGAAGGCATGACCTACATTACATCTACAGCTTCGAATAATGGTAGCGCAGATATTACGGTTTATTTTGACCAAAGTATGGATGCTGATATTGCGGCAGTTAACGTTCAAAACCGTGTGGCAAGAGCTAATCCATTGTTACCTCAAGAGGTAAAACAAACAGGTGTTACGACGCAAAAACAAGAGACGAGTGCATTAATGTTCCTATCGATGTATACAGATAGTGAAGATTATGATGCTACCTTTATTCAAAATTATTTAAAAATCAATGTCATACCAGCCTTGCAACGTATTAAAGGTGTGGGAGATGTAAGTGTGTTTTCGCAAAAAGATTATGCTATGCGAATCTGGTTGCAACCAGAAAAATTAGCAGCCTATAATTTAATTCCTTCAGATATTACTGCAGTTTTACAAGAGCAAAACCTAGAAGCGGCAGCTGGTGCTTTAGGTGAAAACAGCGGCGAATCATTTTCTTATGTTTTAACTTATAGTGGACGATTTAAAGAAACCAAACAGTATGGGGACATTGTTATTAAAGCGTTAGGTGATGGTGAATTTTTACGTCTAAATGATGTAGCTAAAATAGAACTCGATGCGCAATCCTATTCTTCAAATGCTGAAAGTTTAGGAAATTCTGCGGTTTTTATGGGAATCTTTCAAACCAAAGGTTCTAATGCTCAAGAAATTATTGAAGAGATAAAAACCACACTTGATGGTATTGAGAAAGACTTACCAGAAGGATTACACATTTTTGTGCCCTATGATACCAGTTTATTTCTAAATGCCTCTATAGATAAAGTGATAAGTACCTTAATGGAAGCCTTTTTATTAGTATTCTTGGTGGTGTTTATTTTTCTTCAGGACTTTCGTTCCACGTTAATTCCTGCAATAGCAGTTCCCGTATCTATTATTGGTACGTTCTTTTTTCTGAATTTGTTTGGGTACTCAATTAACTTATTAACCCTATTTGCATTAGTGTTGGCCATTGGTATTGTTGTGGATGATGCCATTGTGGTTGTGGAAGCGGTCCACGCAAAAATGGATGATGGTGAGAAAAAACCAAAAACAGCGACCCTAAAAGCGATGAATGAAATATCAGGAGCCATTGTGTCCATTACACTGGTAATGTCTGCGGTGTTCATTCCAGTGACATTTATCTCTGGTCCAACAGGTGTGTTTTATGAGCAGTTTGGAGTAACACTGATTATAGCCATTTTGATTTCTGCAGTAAACGCATTGACGTTGAGTCCAGCATTATGTGCTTTATTATTAAAAGAACACAAATATGACGAAGAACTAAAAAGAAAAAATCCGCTACAACGTTTCTTCACCGTTTTTAATCGTGGATTCAACGCTACGGTATCTAAATATGGAAAGTCTCTTGAGTTCTTATACAAAAGAAAATGGCTCTCTGCCCTATTATTAATTATAGCAGCAGTCGGAATTTTTTGGGCCTCTAAAACTACACCTACAGGGTTTGTACCTAATGAAGATAGAGGAATTGTATTTGTAAATATAGAATTACCTGCTGGTGCCTCGTTAGATAGAACAGATGCTGTAACAAAAGATTTATATGCCAGAACAGTAGATATGGAAGGTGTTGAAGGATTGTCTTTTGTAAAGGGACGAAGTTTAATAAGTGGTGCTGGTAGTAATTACGCTATTGGGTTTTTAAAACTGAAAGATTGGAGCGAACGTGAAGATCCTTCATTGTCTTCACAGGCCGTGATAGGAAAATTATTTGGTATTGCTGCAACGATCCCAGAAGCCAACATTATCTTCTTCTCTCCACCAAGTATTAGAGGTTTCGGTAATTCTGCAGGTTTTGAAGTAAACCTATTGGATAAATTTGGAGGTGAATTTACAGATTTAGACAAAGCCAATCAGGAGTTTACCATGGCGTTGATGAAATACCCTGAAATTCAGTATGCACAATCGGCTTTCAACACAAAATATCCACAATATGAAATGGAAGTCAACGTTCCATTGGCCAAAGAAAAAGGCGTGCCTATTAACAGTATTTTTTCAACACTTCAGGGTTATATAGGTGGTGTGTATGCTTCAGATTTTTCAAGATTTGGTAAGCAGTTTAGAGTTTATATTCAATCGTTACCAGAAGATAGAGCAAAGGCAGATGACCTAAACAGTATGTATGTTAGAACCAATACTGGTAGCATGGCGCCGATTACACAATTTGTAACTCTTAAACGCGTATATGGCCCGCAGTCGGTAACACGTTTTAACCTCTTTAACTCTACATCGATTACAGGAGCTACAAATCCTGGATATAGTACAGGAGATGCAATTAGGGTTATTGAAGAAGAAGTCGCCAAACTGCCTAGTAATTACACAGTAGCCTATTCTGGCTTAACGCGTGAGGAGGTAAATGCAGGTAACCAGACGACGTTTATTTTCATTTTAAGTATTTTGTTTGTGTATTTCTTGCTTAGTGCACAATATGAAAGCTACTTGGTACCTCTAGCCGTTGTACTCTCATTACCATTTGGAGTTTTTGGAGCTTATATAAGCACCAAGTTTTTCGGATTGGAAAACAATATTTATTTCCAAATTGCTCTAATTATGCTTGTTGGATTATTAGCTAAAAATGCCATATTAATTGTAGAGTTCGCTTTGCAGCGTAGAAAAAATGGAGAGAGTTTAGTAGATTCAGCCATAAATGGTGCCAAAGCCCGTTTAAGACCAATCTTAATGACGTCATTCGCCTTTATTTTAGGACTAATGCCATTAGTGTTGGCACAAGGTGTCGGTGCAGAAGGAAATAACTCGATTGGTACTGGAGCAGCAGGAGGAATGTTAATCGGAACGATCTTAGGAGTCTTTGTAATCCCAATATTATTCATAGTTTTTCAATGGTTACAAGAAAAAGTATCCAGTAAACCATTAGTAACTGAAACAAAAGAGCAGTAAAATGAAACTTATTAAAAAACCATATATATACAGAACAGCTATTGTAATAATCATGGCATTTACATTACAAAGTTGTTTTGTAGCCAAAGATTATAAAAGACCAGAACTTGAACAAACTGAAAACCTATTTAGAACGGATAACTTAGCTACAGACAGTATGTCTATGGCTGATATCTCATGGACCGAATTATTTTCAGACAGTGACTTACAGAAGTACATTAACGAAGGGCTTCAAAATAATTTGGATATAAGAACGGCAATTCAGCAAATGACAGTTGCAGAAGCTTATATGAAACAAGGTAAGGCAGGCTATTTGCCGAGTCTAAGTGCCAATGCTTCTGTAACGCATCAAGAATTGTCTAAAAACAGCCAGTTTGGTTCTTTTTTTAACGGTTCTATAGATCAATTCGAAGCGACTGGAAATCTCTCTTGGGAAGCTGACATCTGGGGGAAAATAAGAAGTAATAAGCGTGCTGGTGAAGCCTCATATCTACAAAGTGTAGCAGCGCATAAAGCAGTAAAGACCCAACTGGTTTCTAATATTGCTTCAACCTATTACCAATTATTGGCCTTAGATGCACAATTAATGGTAACCCAAGAAACCGTTGTGGCAAGAGATAGTAGTGTGACTACCATCCAGGCTTTAAAAGAAGCAGGGCAGGAAACTCAGGTTGCTGTCGATCAAAATATAGCACAATATAATAATGCAAAAGCTTTACTTATAGATATTCAGGTTGAAATATTTAGAACAGAAAACCTTCTAAACCTTTTATTGGGAAGACCAGCTCAACCCATAGAGCGTGGTGACATAGACAACCAAAGCCTAGAATCTTATATAAAGGTTGGTGTACCAGCCACCTTGCTTAGCAATAGGCCAGATGTTATAGCTTCTGAATATAGTTTAATTGAAGCTTTTGAAATGACAAACGTAGCTCGGAGTAATTTTTATCCATCTCTAACCCTCACGGGATCTGGTGGTTTTCAGAGTTTAGAGTTTGATAAATGGTTTAATGCTAATTCATTATTTACCAATTTGGTAGGTGGAGTAGCACAGCCTATTTTTAATAAAAGAAAATTTAAAACACAGCACGAAGTTGCACTAGCACAACAAGAACAAGCCCTATTGAATTTTAAAAACACCCTATTAGTAGCTGGCAATGAAGTCTCTAATGCGCTTTATGCTTATAATGCAGAAACCGAAAAGTTTGAATATCGTATTAAAGAAGTAGAGGCACTAAGAAATGCGGAAAACAACTCTGAAGAATTATTAGCCAACGGCTATGCTAATTATTTAGACCTTTTAACAGCCAGACAAAGCGCGTTAAATGCTGAGCTGAATGTTATTGATAACAAATTACAGCAGTTATTGAGTGTCGTTAATTTATACGAAGCACTTGGTGGCGGCTGGAAATAAATGTTTCATTATTAGTAAAAAATTAAATTATGAATGCTATTGTAGTGGCAACAAATTTTTTCCAAATTATCTAATAATGCGGTATTGTATGCAGCATAACTCGCTCAACTCTTTAACTCGAAATTGATATTGTTTAAAAAGGTTACTTGTAAACGCAGGGAACTCTATGTTAACCGCAAAATCAATGGGTAACCTAATAAAAAACAGGGACAAATTAAAAGATTATGCTTTGAGCCTATCCAAAGAGTTTAGTATAATTGTTGAGTACAAGTTTAAATACGTTGATTTAGAACAAGAGATACAACATTTAATGGATGTATACAATTCACGTTTATTGGTTATGATTCCCAAAACATATGGGTTTTGGGAATCTATAATTCACAAAAGTAAAACATGGGTAATGGCTTCTGGGATGAATATTCCGCTATTATCCATTCTAGTAGAATAGTTTTTAAAAATTGTTTTTAGGTTAAATGATAAAAAGAAGTGAGCTAATAAAATATGCGGTGTCCAACTTTACCAAGTTTGGCAGTAAGCGAATTACTATGGACGATTTAGCAAAAGCCCTTGGTATTTCAAAAAAGACCATTTACAACTATTTTGAAAGCAAAGAACATCTGGTTATTGCGAGCGTGTCATACCTGATAGCTAATTTGAAACAAGCGGTTGATAAGATTTTAAATAATGATAACTATGATGCTATTACCAAGATTATTTTAATTTACAAAATTGGATTTGAACGCCTTAATGATTTTAAACCATCGTTCATTTTCGGACTAAAAAAATATTATCCAAAGGCTAATGACGTCTTTGATGCCTTTAGATATGAAATTGTTAACGAAACTATTTACGGGTTGCTAAAAGAGGCAAGAACCAAAGGACTTATAAAACCTCAAGTGAGTTTGCAACTCTTCTGTAACTTGTACTTTAAACGTTTTGAAGAAGTTGCGCTTAGAAATAACAATCTTATTGAAAACTATAGCAATGAGGAACTTTTAAATCATTTTGTAGTGTATAGCTTAAGAGGTATTGCGGTTTCTAATTACAAAAACACGTATTTTGAATAGTTTGCTATTTTTGCAACATGAAAAAAGATATAAAAATCCCAGAAGTCAAAGATGTCCATGTTGCGGTTGTACAGGAAGAACATTTAGAATACAAGACCCAAGACTGGAATGCCTATATCATAAACAATAGTGATAAAGATTTAGAAACCGTACTAATTGTCTCCCAAGGGTATTCTGATAAAAAAATGACACCACCAATGCGTCATACCCTTGCAAAACTACCAGCGCGTAGCTATGCTAAAATAGAATACTTACAAGACAAAGTTTTAGAGCTAAATAACGAGTTTAAGATTACGTTTTTTGAAGGCAACCAAATGTATGATAAGTCGTATTTGTTTAGAAAAAATACTATCAATGATAAGGCTTTACAGACTATTCCTTTGATGCAATTGAAGGGTGTTTTGGTGAAGTAACCAATTCCTGAGAAGGCAGGAATCTCTGTGTCGAGAATCAATTAAGTAAGTCCTTTTTACACAAAGTTTAGATTTTATTGTTTTACAGAGATTCATGGAGGCTATACAGATTTGAATGGAAAAAAAGGTGACACGAATTTCACTAATTAACACTAATCTTTGCGGATATATCATGAATTTCTTGGACACGGATTTTACCAATTTGTGCTCAAAGCGTGTGGCCTTCCCACCTTTACGAGAAATCTAACAACTTCATGCTTCGTGCTTCCAACTTTCCACTACTAATCCAACTTATCCACCAACTTCTGAAACACCTTTTTTGGGTTCTTGTTTTCATAAAGTACATCGTAAACCGCGTTAATAATAGGAAGTTGTGTTTTCTTTTTGTTCTTTTTATTCAGTTCGTGCGCACTCTTTGTGGCATAATACCCTTCGGCAATCATGTTCATTTCCATTTGTGCAGATTTTACGGTGTAACCTTTCCCTATCATGTTTCCGAACATTCGGTTACGGGAAAAAACGGAATATCCAGTGACTAATAAATCGCCCAAATAAGCTGAGTTATTAATGTTACGTTTCATTTTGTGCATCTTTTTGATAAATCGTTTCATTTCTCGGATACCATTACTCATCAATACACTCTGAAAATTGTCACCATACCCCAAACCATGAGCAATTCCGGCCGCAATGGCGTAAATGTTTTTTAACATTACAGCATATTCAATACCAATGATGTCATCGCTAGTTTTAGTTTTGATGTAATCGCTGGCTAAGTTATCTGCGATAGCTTGTGCTTTCTTAATATCGTCACAAGCAATGGTAAGGTAAGACAAACGTTCTAAAGCCACTTCCTCCGCATGGCATGGGCCAGCTATAACGGCAATGTTTTCAAATGGAATGTTGTATTCGTCATGAAACTGCTCGCCAACCAATTTTCCTGTTTCTGGCATAATGCCTTTTACCGCTGAAACTATGGTCTTTTTGCTAATGTCTGTGGTAAGCTTTTCTAATTCAGAATGTATAAAAGCCGACGGAATCACAAATATGAGAACATCTGCCCACTCCGCTATCTCGTTGATGTCATTACTCAGCTTTAATTGTTCCGTTTTAAACTCCACCGAACTTAAATAACTAGGATTGTGTTGTTCTTTTAGTAGATGCTCTTTTGTATAAACGCTGCGCATATACCAACCCACTTGGTCTAAATTTTCGCAAAGCATTTTTACGATGGCGGTTGCCCAACTTCCTGCACCAAAGACGGCATAATTTGTGGTATTACTCATAAGATTTAACCTAATTTATAGTTCAAAAATAAGCAAAGTTTTAATGAAAGGCTAATGCAAATAAATGGGTATGCTTTCCATATAATATAAAAAAATTCTCGCAAAGGCACGAAGTTGCAACGAAAGAATTTAAAATTATTTCACGGTGATACACAGAGTTTGCAAAGAGAATCGCAAAGAGGTTCGAACACTAATTACTCGGATGATTTTTACGTTATTCCGCAAATCTTGGCGTAATGCTTTTTGCGGCTTCGCTTGAAATAAAATGGGAAAATTTTTTTGGCACACGTTTTGAAACTACACTAAGTAATAACCTTTAAACCCTTAGATTATGAAGAATTTAAAACTACTACTGGGATTTGCATTTATTGCAACATTGTTCACCTCATGTTACGTAGAGGAAACAAATTATATTGATGAAGCGCCAATGTCGTTAAATCAATTATTGAATTCTTATGATCTATGGTATGTGGATATCAATTCGACCCAAGGTTATGGCGAAACGCCTTTCTTACAGATTGCATTTACCGTGTCTTTTAATAATGGTAGTATGTATGCCAACAATAATCTAGTTGGTTTTGGAAGTCAAGGCAATGGTTATGGAGTAGAAATTGGAAATTATGATGCTTATGATATGGTTTTAGATGTTAATCACATTATCGATGGTTACGATAGTTTTGATGTGTATCAAGTAGATAACAATACGATTGAATTATACAATCCTTTTAATGATACGTCTTATTTTTTAGAGGGTTACCAACGTTCCAACTTTGATTACGACTTTATTTTCTATGATAATATTCATTATTTCTTGCAAGAATATGAAGCTTGGGAAAAAACATACACGAGTAATTTTGGTGCCTTAAATGATTTTGATAACGAGAACTACATTCAGTTTTTGTCTGGTGGCAATGACGATACCTTTAGAAGCTCCCAAGATGAAAACCTGTACAACACTAATGACATCTTTTGGGATTTCACAGGAGGCTATGGTGTAGGTGATGTATCAGGAAATATGTATCTAAAAACATTAACATTAGATTATGATTTCTTCGACAATGAATTCTTTGAACTCAGCGTTATTAATGATAGTACTGTAGAGTTGTTCCATGCCAATTCTGGCACGGTTTATGAATTTAAAGGTAGAGGATACATTCAGTATTACAGAAATGCAAATGCAGAAGGTAAAGCAGCGAAACAAGCTGAAGCCCCTAAAAAGCGTAAGCAAAAAACAAAGAAAGTAGAGAATACTAGAGAAAATAAAAGAAGCATCCAAGAATAAACTTGAATCATACGATAGATTTAAATTTGGATGTTCCATGTGACCATTAGAAGTCAATATAGTTGATACACATGAAACTAAATTTGGTTGGTTATTTAGTTTCAAAACGCTCAGATAAAACACTTGTTTTACTGGGCGTTTTTTATTGGTGAAACTTTATTTTGAGAAGTTCGCAGGACGCACTAAAATAGGAAGTTGAACTAATCCCACTTTTTCAGCGGAATCTAAAAGTGATTTTCCATTAAATACCAAGATTTGACGTGTTTTGAAAAATAGAATTATTTTATCCGAAACGAAGCTATTATTAATTCTAAAGGTTATTAGAATTGGAATTGCAAAAGATTTTCATCAACTTTACAAAGCACGAATTTTAAATAACTTAAAACAAATAAATATTATGGGATTATTTTCATTTATTAAAAACGCCGGAGCTAAAGTATTTGGCATAGGAAAAACAACTGAAGCAGCGGAAGCCAGAGCCAAAGCAAAAGCAGCCGATGAAAAAGCGGCAACCGAAGAATTAAGAGCAGAAAAAACGGCTGCCATGAATTTAGTAAATACGATTAATGATTTACAATTACAGGTTGAAGACCTTTCTGTATTAGTCGATGATGATATGGCTAAAATTTCGGGTAAGGCACACGACCAAGCCACTAAAGAAAAAGTGATATTAGTGGTAGGTAATACCGCAGGTATCGCAACGGTAGATGACCAAATGACGGTTGAGAACCCTGAGCCAGAAGCACAGTTCCATACCGTTGTAAGTGGTGACACTTTAGGTAAAATTGCAAAGAAATATTATGGAAACGCCATGAAGTATCCTGAAATTTTTGAAGCCAATAGACCAATGCTTTCTGATCCTGATAAAATTTATCCAGGACAGGTATTACGTATTCCGCACTTGGATTAAGCACTGTATTCTAAATAAACAAAAACCAGCAAAATTGACTTTGCTGGTTTTTTTATTTATGATATTCGGATAGTTTAAATAACTACAACGCTTTCAAAACAACCTCCAAATCCTCAAAATCATAAGGCTTTGCAATAATAATTTTGGAAGCATCCAAGAGAAAATATGATGGCGTAGCCGAAATTCCATAGGTTTTCACCGTTGGATTATCCCATTTATCTAAACCAATTTTATGGATAAAATTCGGATAGTCTTTAATTTCCTTTTTCCAATTGCGGTCATCCTCCTCTAATCCAAAAGCAACGACTTTTAAATTCGGTTTGTTAGCAACCATGTCTCTCACTTTTGGCAATTCTTCTAAACAATGACTGCAGTTACTACTCCAAAAAATGAGTAAGTAGTTCTCTGTACCTTCTAATTGTTGTAAGCTTGTTTTTTCGCCATTTAAAGTGATGTCAAAATTTGGTGCTTTAGATCCAATCGACGTATTTTTAAAAGAAATTACCATATCACGTAACACCAAGTTTTTGGTTTTGTTCGCTAGTCCCAATAAATAGTTATCAGTAATATAATTCGCTAATTCATGGTTTTCTAAGGCTACAAAACGTTGCCAAAGCATTTCTAATAAACTGGTTTTTATTTTAGCATCGTCATCGCTAATGGCCGCAGCAACATCATCTACATGTGCCTTGTAGGTTGCATTGGATGGGTTTTCAACCATATTGAAAACATAAGCTGTGACGCGATCTATCAAAAACGATGAACTTTGTAGCAGGTAATCACTAAAATCAACCTGACTCAAATAGTGCGCTTTGAGATGTTTTGAATACGTTGAAATAGCTTCATATTCTGCAGGAATATAGGGTTTATTGGCTTTAATAAAATTAGAAACTAATTTTCCCTCAGCTAATTCTTCATAACCTGTTTGTGTATCTTTTAAAGTTTTGAATATAGCCTCAAAACCTTTTTGGTCAGCGTTGTCTTGCGTATAATAATTGCTTATAGTTTGGTTGACCATATCCATACTTTTTAAGTACGAATTCCAAAGTTTGTTCTCTTCCGATTCTGTGAAGTTGACCCCATTTTCTTGACTGAAATTAAAAGCAACCGTTTCTTTTCCATCGTATATAAAATCGAAATTATTTTCTTCAGGTGGAATCGCATAAACAATTTTATAAATACCAGCTGTAACTGAAGAATCTAATTGAATTTCAAAATTTCCAAGACTATCCAACTGCCCTTTGTTTATGTAATTGGCGCTTTCAGGCGTTGCTTTATACAAAAAAGCATAGGTATAATCTTCTGCAGGGGAGAATGTTCCTTTTATGGTTTGTGCAAAAGAAACAAGCGGAAACACGATTAATAAGAGAATTAATTTCTTCATTTTATAGAATGTTTTACTATTGAATGACTTCAATAATTGAGCCATTTTAAACTATTTCATTTTATGGGAACGGATACTTTCAATAACGACGGTTCCTAATATTAAAGCACCACCAACAAAGGTATGTATTGTTGGTATTTCATTCAAGAAAAAAAATGCCATTATTATTCCAAATACTGGCTGCGTGCTTCCAATAATACTCGCCGTACTGGCTTTAAAGTATTTTAAACTATTTACAAACATGGTATGTCCAATGGCTGTGGTTATTAGGGCTAATAAAATGACATAAGGATACTGTGTAGTAATGTTGGACGTGCCCATATAATATAATAGAGGTGCTAAGATTATGGTAAGGATTGCCACTTGGTAAAACATAAGCATCGTCCCATTATAATTGGCCACATGCCCTTTTAAAATTAATATTCTTAGCGCATAGAGCACTGCTGAAAAAACCCCAAACATAAGCCCTTGTAATTGGCTGCTTTGTAAATCGAAATCTGGAGCCAAAATATAAATACCCACAAGGACTATAAATCCTAAAAGGATATGTATTTTATCTAATTTAGATTTGGAAAACAAGGGTTCCAAAAGGGCTATAATTATAGGGAATGTAAAAATGGAAAGCATACCAATAGCAACGTTAGCTAATTTTAAGGCGTAGAAATAGGTAATCCAATGACCACCCATAAATACAGCAGCAATGAAAAACGTCCGACGATCTTTGCCGCTTTTTATTTTTAGATTAATGCCTTTGTAAAGACAGTAAATGAACAGAAAAATTGCAGCTAAAGCAGAACGCCACCAAATAATGATTGGTGTTGGCATGTCAATAAATTTCCCTAATGCTCCAGAAGTACTTATAAAAAATGATGCTATAACAAGCAACAAGAGGTGATTTAAATGACTTTTTTCATTCATTTATCTTAGATAATGCAGCCAGTGCTTGTTTGGTGGATTTAATGTTTTCGAATGTCAGCAATAACCGTAAGCCTTTTCGGGTTTGTTTCTCTTTCATTTTGCATTTTCCAGCATTCATTTGAACAAATTGTAACACTTTAGTAAATGCATCACTTTGATAAAATCCGCTTTGTTGATCCTGAACAAAATAACCGATCATTTTTCCTTGTTTCATAATCAGTTTTTCAATCCCCATTTTTGTGGCAATCCATTTAATGCGAACACTATCCAACAAATCGGTAACCTGTGTTGGTAATTCCCCAAAACGGTCAATGATTTCAGTTTCAAACTTAGCGAGTTCTTCTTCGGTTTTAATTGCGTTTAATTTGGTATAGAGATTAAGTCGTTCTGTGATGTTATTGATATAATCGTCTGGGAATAACAATTCAAAATCCGTGTCTATGGTAATATCTTTGACATACTTTTTAGGTTTGCTATCGTCTTTATATAAATCTGAAAATTCAGTTTCCTTCAATTCGTCTATGGCTTCATTTAAAATTTTCTGATAAGTATCAAATCCAATATCATTAATAAACCCACTTTGCTCGCCACCCAATAAATCTCCTGCACCACGAATTTCTAAATCTTTCATCGCAATATTAAATCCGCTGCCAAGCTCTGTAAATTGTTCTAATGCCGAAATACGTTTTCTGGCATCCGTCGTCATGGCTGAATACTCTGGCGTAATAAAATAACAGAAGGCTTTTTTATTGCTGCGACCAACACGACCTCGCATTTGGTGTAAATCGCTCAATCCAAAATTATTCGCGTTATTGATAAAAATGGTATTTGCATTAGGCACATCCAGTCCACTTTCTACTATCGTTGTACTTACCAAAACATCAAACTCGCCATTCATAAACGCAAGCATTAAATTTTCAAGTTTTTTACCGTCAAGCTGTCCATGACCAATACCAATTTTAGCATCTGGCACCAAACGTTGGATCATACCAGCCACCTCTTTGATATTTTCAATACGATTATGAATAAAAAACACTTGACCACCACGTTGAATCTCATAACTCACGGCATCTCTTATCGTTTCTTCTCCAAAACGGATCACATGACTTTCAATTGGGTATCTGTTGGGAGGAGGCGTCGTAATCACAGATAAATCCCGTGCAGCCATTAAACTAAACTGAAGCGTTCTTGGGATGGGCGTTGCTGTTAACGTTAACACATCAACATTTTCCTTTATGGTTTTCAACTTCTCTTTTACGGCAACACCAAATTTTTGTTCCTCATCAACAATCAGCAAGCCTAAATCTTTAAACTTTACGTTTTTATTGGCGAGTTGATGTGTACCAATGATAATATCAACACTCCCTTTTTCCAACCCTTCTAAAGTCTCCCGTTTTTCTTTGGCTGTTCTGAATCGGTTGACGTAATCTACAGTTACCGGAAAATCCTTTAAACGTTCCTTAAACGTTCTAGAATGTTGATAGGCCAAAATCGTTGTTGGCACTAGAACAGCAACTTGTTTTCCATTGTCAACCGCTTTGAAAGCCGCTCTTATGGCTACTTCGGTTTTCCCAAAACCAACGTCTCCACAAATCAAACGGTCCATTGGGCGTTCACTTTCCATATCTGCTTTGATATCTGCGGTGGAAGTGATTTGGTCTGGTGTGTCCTCATAGATAAAAGACGCTTCAAGCTCTAATTGCATATGGCTATCTGGTGCGTACTGAAAGCCTTTTTTAAGTTTGCGCTTCGCATAAAGTTTTATAAGGTTGAAAGCAATTTCCTTAACCCTTGATTTTGTTTTTTGCTTTAAGGTTTTCCAAGCTTTGCTTCCTAATTTATAAACGGTTGGTGGTTTACCATCCTTGCCATTAAATTTGGTGATTTTATGCAAAGAGTGAATGCTGAGGTACAAAATATCACGTTCGCCATAGACCAATTTAATCGCTTCTTGTTTTTTTCCTTCAACATCTATTTTTTGAAGTCCACCAAACTTACCAATCCCATGATCTATATGCGTAACGTAATCTCCAATTTCAAGATTTGTGAGTTCTTTTAATGTAATGGCTTGTTTTTTTGCATAACCATTTTTAAGATGGAACTTATGGTAGCGATCAAAAATCTGATGATCTGTATACACCGCAATGTTGTGATCTTTATCTATAAAACCCTGATATAACGAAAGCACAACTGTTTTATAATGAATTTCTTCTTGTTCAGCATCTTCAAAAATATCGTGGAAACGTTTGGCTTGCTGCTCGCTTACACAGGCGATGTAATTGGTAATTCCTTCAGCATGGTTTGCATTTAAATTTTCAATAAGCAGATTGAACTGTTTGTTGAATGCTGGTTGTGGTGTGATGTTAAATTGAATAACTTGGTTGCTGGCATTTGATTGCCGAGCGTAGTCGATGTAAGTCGAAGTACCAAATTCTACTAGAGGATACTCTAAAAATTGTCGTTTTAATACCTCTGAATTACAGAATAATTCTTCTGGCGATGCACGTTTAACTTCAGTGGATAAGTTTTTGAAAGCGTCTTCAGCCTTACTATAAAAA